>JAQCKL010000016.1 GCA_027592485.1 Cyanobacteriota bacterium | reverse complement strand
TAACTGACTACTCCCTTCCACAACAACTCCTGTTCTCAACCCCTGTGACACTTACGACACCTCGGATCGCCCTGATGCTTTGTGCATAGGCAAAGGGGCTCGCAGCAGCCTGGTCCTAATCGGACTGGTGACTGCCATACAGCATCGGTTGGGGATACAAAACCCCGATTAAGCGGGCCAATTGCGGCTACACCATGGCCACGTTAAATTGATCTGGCACTGTGCTAGGGATGGCAGGGCTATTGGCCTCATCCCCCAGGCAAATGCCCATGGCTCGGGCGGTTTTCACCAGGGTGCCTTGGGGATCAACCGCTTGATAATGGGCGATCGCGCTTTCAATGGGGACGCTCACCACCTGACGGTGTTGCCAACTGACCATGCGATCACAGCGATCTTCCGCAATTAAATCCACCGCCGCTACCCCAAAGGCAGTGGCAATCAGGCGGTCCAGGGGTGAGGGCATACCGCCGCGCTGCACATGGCCCAACACCGTGACCCGCGTTTCAGCCCCAGTTTTTGCCGAGATGTGATCGGCGAGATATTGACCCACCCCACCCAAGCGACATTGGCTCAGGGCATGGGTTTGGGTAATCTTTTCGCCGCTTTCGGTACAGACCGCCTCAGCCACGACCACAATGGCAAAGTTGCGCCCCTTCGCTTTCAGGGCCTGAATCGAATTACAAATGGTGTCAATGGAATAGTTAATCTCAGGGATGACAATCACGTCGGCTCCCCCCGAGATCCCGGCACAAATGGCGATATGTCCGGCATCGCGACCCATGACCTCTAAAATCATCACGCGGGAATGGCTGGCAGCGGTAAAGTGCAGGCGATCGAGGGCTTCGGTGGCAATGTTGACGGCGCTGTCAAACCCAATGGAGCGCTCGGTGCTCCCCAAATCGTTATCAATGGTTTTTGGGATCGCCACCAGCTTGATGCCCCCCTGCTGGGCAATGTGGCGCAAAATCGCCAAGCTACCGTCACCCCCGATGCCAATTAGGGCATCTAGGCCGAGGCCATGGTAAGCGGCAATGATGGCTTCGGTGCGATCGGCCACGGAGCCATCGGGCATTGGGAAGGCAAAGGGATTGCCCTTATTGGTGGTCCCCAGAATCGTGCCGCCCCGCGATAGCAGGCAATCCGTGTCCGCCAGGGTGAGTTGTTTCACCTCTGGGGGCTGCTGCAACAAACCCTGGGTAGAGCGCATAATCCCCAAGACATCCCAGTCATAGGTGCCGATCGCCCGGTAAACCACCGCCCGAATCGCTGCATTTAAACCGGCGCAATCCCCACCACTGGTCAAAATCCCAATGCGCTTCTTTTCACCCATGGCACTAACCCTACAGTTTCACAATCCTGACTATCGGGTGGAATCGTTCTTCCCAGAGAACTACCGCAAACTTTCTTCAGGATTTATAGCTGATCGCGCCCCGGTTGTATTAATTCATGACAAAAACAATAAGCCCCAGGGCTAGAAGCCCCAGGGCGCTTTAAGTATAAACAGTTTATCTAAGCGACATGCCAGTTAAGCTGACGCTTTAAAATCTAGACCGGCAATTCCGCCGAGTCCACCGTGGCGACCCAATCTTTATCGCAGCTTTAAGTGAGGCAGTCAGATATCCCTGACCTTCGCAATAGCATCTTCCCGCCAGGGCTGTAGCGTTTTACGTTGACTGACAAGCCTTTCAATCAGGGCTTGACCCATGCTGCTGGATTGAAGGGCCTACTCAGAAGCGCAGACGGTATTACCCCCTGTACAGGCTAAACAGGCGCAGCGTATGGCTGAGTCCGCCA
This sequence comes from Cyanobacteriota bacterium, assembly GCA_027592485.1. Classification (GTDB taxonomy): domain Bacteria; phylum Cyanobacteriota; class Cyanobacteriia; order Phormidesmidales; family Phormidesmidaceae; genus PCC-6406. The sequence continues at coordinate 18,136 of JAQCKL010000016.1, read as the reverse complement.
AACGAAATCCTTAGTGGCTGCCCAGGGATTTGCCTCAATTCCAACTATGGACAAAGCGTTAAAATTGGGATGCAACGGTGACAGATACTTGAACCTGTCTATTTCTTTGCCCGTCAAAATATTGCTTCACCATTATAGAAGGCAATGTCATCGGCCATAGGCAAGCCACCAGAAATATTAATCTCCAAGCAGACAAATCCGTGTTTGAGGTGCTGGAATCGTTTGCCAAGGCTTTAGCCGCAACAACACCGGTAAGCGCCGCTAGGAACAAGTAGAACAACATGAGATTGGATTCTCTCTAGCTTGTGGGAAATATTTCATATCCTTTAAATTGATTCTCTCCTGAAAAGATAAAACAGTCATGGCGGATTCCACCTAATCTTTTTGCAGCTTAAAGTTACTGCTTATCAGTGAAAATCCCCAAAGATTTATCGCTGGTTGACTGACAAAAGTTGTTCGCCCTCACCCCCAATCCCTCTCCCTGCGGACGTAGCCTGCTTCCCGCAGGGAAGCTCCCCCTCTGGGTCCCTCTCCCTGCAGGCTACCGTTTATACATAAGTCGTTGTTTGAGTAGCTGTCAGGGTTTAGATCCCCCCACCCCTTAAAAAGCTATCCCTTAGGCAGAACTCTGCTAAAGGCTTGTGTAGCAAGGTTTCTGGTCTTGAGTTGCAGGGGTAAAACCTCGCCACCTGTGGCACCTCTCCTTACCCTTGGCGAAGCCTGCCTGTAGGGCTTAGGAGAGGGCTAGGGTGAGGGCTTTCCGAAGCTCTGAGCATAGGGTTTGTCAGTCAATCAATATTTGCCAATACTGATTGACTGATTGAATATATTTCTCTTCGGCAAAAATGCTGAGACCTAACCAGATAACTATGAACAAGCTGCAAATTCAAGCGCTATGGCACCAATTATGAGCAACCTGACTACCGTCGGCTGATCTCAAATCAAATGGGTGATGCTAGCGGATGCAGCGACCGTAACCCGTTATGATGCGGAGCACATAACGATTTTGGATGGCAAACGTCGTTCCTTGGCTGGTTTAGTATGGATGTATTGATTGTTGAAGATGAAGCCGAAATTGCGGCCCTGATTCAACTTTATCTAGAGAAAGAAGGCTTTACCTGCCATACCTGCGGTGATGGGCTGCAGGCCCTGGCCTTGGCTCAAACCCTACAGCCCGACGTGATTGTGCTGGATCTAATGTTGCCAGGGCTCGATGGCCTCGAAGTCTGTGCTCGTATCCGTCAGGGAGCTGGCCCTAAAGATCCTTATATATTGATGGTGACCGCTCGGGGAGAAGAGGTAGATCGCATCATCGGCCTGTCCACCGGAGCCGATGACTACTTAGTGAAGCCCTTTAGTCCCCGAGAGCTGGTGGCGCGAGTGCGGGCGCTCTTGCGGCGTAGTTTGCGCCAGGGGGGGAAATCACCCCAACACCACAGTCCTCACTTTCGGGTGGACTTAGCAGAACGTACGGCCCAGCGCTTGAATCCTTCCGAACCCCTCACCCTCACAACCCTAGAGTTTGACCTGTTGGCCACCTTTGTCGGTGCGCCCGGTCGGGTTTGGACAAGAGCCCAGCTGATCGACAAACTCTGGGATGGCGACTTTTACGGGGACGAGCGCATCGTGGATGCCCACATTGCCCGGCTGCGTAAGAAGGTAGAGCCAGAACCGGCCCAGCCGCAATTTATCAAAACGGTGATTGGGGTGGGCTACAAGTTTGAGGACCCCGAACCGGGGGATAGTCTCACCTATTCCCCATAGGGATGACCTGGCGTGACAGACTGTCAACCCGGCCATGCACCAGGATTTAATTTCGCCACCTATCCCCTTCCTGAGCCCCTTCCTGAGCCCCTATGAGCCAACCCAGTCTACGCAGCCGCCTATTTTGGTCCTATTTAATGGTGCTGATGGTGGGTATTGTCACCCTGGCCACCGTTGGGTGGCTGTATTCGCCTCGCCTATTTGTGGTTTATCTGCAACGGATTGAGGGGCGTAACTTTAGCGTTGGCCAGGTGCGGGCCGAATTGGTGCAAGGGTTTCAATTTGCCTGGGGCCGGGGCATGGTCTGGGCTGGGCTCCTGGGGGGACTGGCCGCCAGCGGCACTAGTTACTGGCTGGCCCGCCGCATCGTTCGTCCCCTAGAGGAAATCGAAACCATTACCCGGCAGTTTGCAGCGGGGGAGTTAGAGCAGCGCTTGCCCGACTACGAGATTCCTGAGTTGACCCAGTTGGCCCAAAGCGTGAACCACATGGCGGCGGATCTGGCTGGGGTAGAGCAGCGACGACGGGAGTTGGTGGGGGATCTTTCCCACGAGCTGCGCACCCCCTTGACGATTATTCGAGGCTACTTAGAAGGTCTAGCCGATGGCACCGTCGCGGCTGAACCCGTCGTTTATGAGCGGCTGAATCGAGAAACCCAGCGACTGCAGCGGTTGGTGAATGATCTGCAGGAACTATCCCAGTTGGAGTCGGGCTATCTGCCCATTCACCGCCAGGCCCTAGCGATTTGTCCGTTGTTGCAGTCGGTGGTGGCGCGCTTTCAGGACCAACAACTGCCAGATGCGCCAGTCCAATTGGCGTTGAACTGTGCCGATGGTTTGCCCCAGGTGATGGCCGATCCAGAGCGGTTGGAGCAGATCCTCGTCAATCTACTGACCAATGCCCTCCGCCATACGGCGACAGGTCAAGTTACGGTGACAACTTGGGCTCAACCTCCACAGCTTTGGATTGCCGTGACCGATACGGGTGTGGGCATTGCGGCGGCGGATTTGCCCCATGTGTTCGATCGCTTTTGGCGAGCCGATGCAGCCCGAGATCGCCGTTCTGGCGGGACTGGCATTGGTCTGACCATTTGTCATCGACTGGTCACCCTCCAGGGGGGACAGATTACGGTGACCAGTACGGTCGGTAGCGGCAGCACTTTTCAATTCTGGTTGCCGATTAATACCGAGTCGCGTCCTAGGGGAGAACGTGTACAGTTGGGGTAGCCTCAATTGGTGTGCCCCTTGGGACAGTAACCATGCAAGACTCCCTGCAGCATTCATCTCCCCTTTCATCTCCCCTGGGGCGTCTCAGCCGCCAGCCTGGGAGGCGACAAGCCGTTCATGACCCTGGCCATGTGTTTCGCGATCGCTACCGCATTATGCGGGTGCTGGCCTCTGGCGGCTTTGGGATCACCTATTTGGCTCAGGATCAGCACTTGCCCAGCAGTCCCCTCTGTGTGGTCAAACAGCTTTGCCCTAAGGTCCGCAATCCCCTAGCCCTAGAGCGGGCCAAGCGTCGCTTCCGCCAAGAGGCCAAAGTTCTAGCCAAGGTGGGTAGCCATTCCCAAATTCCCCGGCTCCTCGACTATTTCACCATCCATAAAGACTTTTACCTGGTACAGGAATATATCCAGGGAGATGTTTTAACCAAAGAGGTGCGTCGCCACGGGGTGCAAAGTGAAATCCAGGTCAAACGGTTCCTGAAAGACCTGCTGCCGGTGATCAAATTCATCCACCGCCGCCGCATCATTCATCGAGACATTAAACCGCCGAATATCATCCGCTGCAAGCAAGATGGCCGCTTGGTGTTGATTGACTTTGGGGCCGTGCGAGAATGCCTGGTCGATGTGGGTCACAGTGGCAATTACCAAGCGCCCCTGACCCAGTTTGTGGGCACCCCTGGGTTTGCCCCGCCGGAGCAACAGGCCCTGCGGCCCACCTTTGCCAGTGATATCTACGCCCTGGGCATTACCTGCTTGTTTATGCTCACGGGTAAAACCCCGATTGAATTTGATACGGACCCTGCCAGTGGCCGGGTGCTCTGGCAGGATTTGGTTCAGGTCAGCCCCCGCTTTGCCGCGCTGATCGACAAAATGATCGAGCCCGATGGCCGGGAGCGCTACCAAAGCGCCGATGAGGTGCTGCGGGTGTTGGCCCTAGAGCCCTATCAAGATAGTTTGGCCATGGGGCTGAGTCACAAACCCCTGGGTTCGGCTCGCCCTTCAGCAGAGACGGTGGTTCCAATCCAGGGTTATCTCAGCCCAGTCCAGCGCCAGGCAGCGGAGATTCGGCAGTTGCGATCGCGGCAGCGACGCACCGGCCCTAAGGGCTCCCGTTCCCTGGGCTCCCGTTCCGTGATGCTGAGCAGTAGCTCCTTCCACCGATGAGCGAGAGTCACTCCGCTGGGTCACCGTAGGCGCGAATGGCGCGACCCAGGTGAGTAAAATCAAAGACTTGGGTGCGCCCCTGTTGACCGGCGAGGGCAATGCCGCCCAGGGTCACTAGGATCGAAACCACCACTGGGGCCGCAAAACTCACCAAGAGATCCCCAGCGAAGGGCAAGCCATTCCAGGGGGCAAAGTCTGGTTTTGGGAAAAACAAAGCGCCCACGCCGATGGCAATCAGGGTGCTGGCCAGGGCAATGGACCCGGTTAGGCGGCGGGAGTAGAGGCCAAACAGCACCGGAAATAATGCCCCCGCGCAGACCAAATCCGCGAGGAGGAAGAGATACAGAACGTTGTAACCTCGGGCCGCAATGGCGATCGCAGGCACCCCCACGACCACCGAGAGCACCCGCGCATCCCGCAAAATCCCCTGGGTTGAGCGGTGGGGAAAGAGCCGCAGTAAATCCGTGGTAAACACGCTGGCAATGCCATTCAGCAATGTATCGAGGCTGGACATGACCAGGGCCAACACCAGCACCAGCACCCCAATGGTCACCCAACTGGGTAAGTCCAACGCCTGCAATAAGGAAAAGAAGGCGCGATCGTCATTGAAGCCAAAGTGCATCCCCAAAATCCCCAGCAGCCCTGAGAGGAAAAGGATGGGCAGGATAATCACAAAGGACCCCAAAAAGGCGCGCCGCATGACGACGGCATCACGGCAGGCATAAATCCGCTGCCAGTTGGCCTGGTTAAACATTTCCGCCGCAATCACGGCAATCACCAGGGTGGCCCCAAATTTAATCCCCGGACCATGGGCTAAGGACAGCAACTCAGGGGCCGATTGCTGGACGGGGGCGATCGCCCCCGTCCAGCCCCCCAGACCGACGACCGCCACCCCAAAGGCCATCAACAACAGGGGTACGATCACGGCAAACTGCACCGCATCGGTAAAGATGGTGGTCTCTAAGCCACCCACAGCGGTGTAGATCAACACTGCCGTCATCACGACGATGGCGGTGACCACGAGGGGTACACCGGCGATCAGCTCGACGGCTTTGGCGATCGCCGTCAACTCCGCCGCCAAATACACAAACATGTAAAACCCAATAATCCCTAGGGTCAGCAGGGACATGGCATTGCCAAAGCGATGCAAAACATATTCATTTAGCGAGTGCCCCCGAGGCATGAGATGACGAATGCGGGTACCGATCACCGCAAAAATAGCGGCGGGGGTGGCCTGGCCGATGCAATACCCGAGGATGCCAGCAATGCCACTGGTGGCACCCACCTCCGGCGGACTGAATAATATCCAAGCGCCCATGGCTGAGGCCACAATGGTCGCTAGGGCCATGGGCGTACCCACCCGGTTGCGACTCACCATAAAGTCTTCCAGGCTGATGGCTTGGCGACGGGATTGCACCAGCCCCAACACCACAAACACCAACGCCGTCACCACCGTCACCAGCAGCCCCACCGTCCCAATTGCCATGTGATTTCCTCTCCTAGTCCAAGTCGCTAGGGGGAATGATGGAATTTCCCAACGGTGATTGCCCTTGAGGCCCCACCGCCCGTTGCGTTTGATCTATGGGATCGCAGTCAACGCTTCCCTCCGCTGGCATTAACCAGGTCAGGTTCTGAGGGTATGATCTCAGCCCGATTGTATTCGGACACCCCTAGCTTGGGAGTGATCCTATCACCATCTAGCCTCTAAACGACGGCCCCTTTCCGTATTCTCCTGGAGACGGATTGACCCATCGCCCCGCTGCCCCATACCGACTCCGTATTTAGGCTGAGACGTTATTTGCAATTCAGATTTCTTGCGGTAAATACGGATATATTTTCGGCTCTAAAAACGCGATTCAGCAAGGCTTCTACATCAAAAACATTTCTAGTTAAAGATTGCAGCAAGAAGATTGCTGCCCAAAGATAGGGCGGGTATGCTGAGAACAATCAGGTTGGATGTGTCTTTTAATACGTTCCCGGCTCGTTTGCGATCCACAGATTATTGGTCTTCTTTCTCGCCCCCCCATTGGAGTCAGGCCACCGCCATTTGATCGGTGGTTCTGTCTCGAACTAGAAAGCAAGTCTCTGACTGTTGAGATTGTGTGTTCATGGCCCCCACCCCGCTTTTTGCTGATCTGTTTCTACTTCCTGAGAACCCATGGCGCAGTTTAATTTCACCTTTGATCCCAGTGTCAGCCTAGAGCAGCGGGTCGGCTTTGAAATGGCCGCCGCCATCTGGTCCAGCTTCGTCAAAGACGACGTCACCATTAACCTGCGCATCGGCACCACCGATACCCTCGGTGCCAACGGCCAAGCTGTTGGTGGTGCCATCCCCATCTTTCATGAAACCCACTACGGCGCTTACCAAGCTTATTTAGAACAAGACGCCACCAGCGCTACCGACACCGCCGTCGTCGATGCCCTGCAAGCCGGTAACACCGTCGACGTCACCGTCGAGGGCGAACGCGTCGATGGCAACACCGAGCTGATGCTCACCCGTGCCCAAGCCAAAGCCCTCGGCATGGAAGAGGCCCTCCTCCTCGATAACGGCAGCAGTTGGGACCGCGATGTACTAGCTAACCCCGACGGCCTCGACGGCTACATCCTCGTCAACACCAGCTACAACTGGCACTACGACCTCACGAGAGCCGAAGACGCCCCCCCCGACACCCTCGACTTCCTGACCATGGCCCTCCACGAAATCGGCCATAGCCTCGGCTTCGTCAGTGGGTTAGACGGATTGATCAACACCTTTACGATGCATTCCGGCGAACAGCGCACCGAAGGCATGACCCCCCTCGACCTGCTGCGCCATGGCGACACCGATGGTGTCAGCGACCTCAGCTTTGGCGATGCGGCTTATTTCTCCATCGACGGTGGTCAAACCAGCCTGGCTGAGTTTGAAGAAGGCAACGAATACCAAGCCAGCCACTGGCAACGGTTCCAAAACGCGATCGGGATCATGGATCCCACCCTCGGCTACAGAGAGCGCACCGACATCTCTAAGCTTGACCTGACCGCCTTTGATGCCATCGGCTGGGACATAGACTACAACGCCCTCGCCAATGGTTTAGACCTCAACGCCCTCCACAACCAAGCCCAACAAACCGTCGCCGGCACCTTCGGTGTCGATGTGGCCGCCGTCGAAGCCGCCCTCACCAACGGTGAAGACTGGCAGAGCCTCGGCCATGAAGCCTGGTTCAATGCCTTTAAAGAACAGATCATGGAACAGGGCTGGGGCACTTGGTTCCAAGGCTACGAAAACCAGCTATTAGAGCAGGGTTGGGGCACCTGGTTCCAAGACTTCCAAGACCAGCTATTAGAGCAGGGTTGGGGCACCTGGTTCCAAGACTTTGAAGCCCAGATGCTAGAGCAGGGTTGGGGCACCTGGTTCCAAGACATCGAAGCCCAGATGCTAGAGCAAGGCTGGGGCACCTGGTTTCAAGCCTTTGAAAGCCAAGTCCTAGAGCAAATGTGGGGCACTTGGTTCCAACAATTTGAAGAGCAGCTGCTCAATCAACTGTGGGGCACTTGGTTTCAAGATTTTGAAGCCCAAGTGCTAGAGCAAGGCTGGGGCACTTGGTTCCAGAACTTTGAGGGTCAGATTTTAGAGCAGGGTTGGGGCACTTGGTTCCAAAATTTTGAAGGGGAGATGCTCAACCAGAATTGGGGCACTTGGTTCCAATCCTTGGACGAGCAGGCTTTAAATCAGAGCTGGGGCACTTGGTTCCAGAACTTTGACAGCCAGATTCTAGAGCAGGGTTGGGGCACTTGGTTCCAGAACTTTGAAGGGGAGGCCCTGGAGCAGGGCTGGGGCACTTGGTTCCAGGAGGTGGACAATCAGCTACTGGAGCAGGGCTGGGGCACTTGGTTTCAGAAGTTTGAGACTCAGGTGCTGGAGCAGGGCTGGGGCACTTGGTTCCAGCAGATTGAGGGCCATGTTGAGACCCTCAATGGTGAGAAGGCCAGTGGGACCGAAATCACCTCTAACGCCGCAATCACTGGCGGCGCGACCGATGACATTCTGGCCGGTGGGGATCTGTATGACTTTATTAATGGGGTCGGTGGTGATGACCTGATTGATGGCCAAGCCGGTGATGACGTCATTTTCGGCGGTGACGGTAACGACATGGCCTACGGCTGGACCGGCGAAGACCTGATCTTTGGCGGTGAGGGGGATGACTTCCTCGCAGGCGAAAATGACAATGACCAGCTCTATGGTGAAGCGGGGCACGACATCCTCTCCGGCGGGCGGGGTGACGACTACCTAGATGGTGGTAAAGGCCGCGATGTACTCAAGGGGGACACCGGTGACGATGTCCTGGTCGGGGCTGAGGGCGATGATCAGCTCTATGGCGGCAGCGGAGCCGACCTGCTGATCGGGGGAACCGGTAAAGACATCGTCGAAGGGGGTAGCGGTGATGACATCCTCTACGGGGATGACTATTTTGTGCCGTTTGTCTCGGAGACCTCGGAGACCACCAACGCGACGAACCCCACCACCAGCGCCAGCGATGCCCTAGCGGCTTTAGGCTTCTCGATGCGCCTCGAAGCGGAGGACATGAAGCTGAAAAACTACAACCTCCATCAACAGACCGATGCCTCGGGGGGCCGCATCATCACGACCCAAGGCAAGGGGGAAGCCGAGACCACATTTAATGGCCCCAGTGGCACCTACGATCTGGTGGTGGGCTACCAAGACCAGGTGGGCGGCACCGCTAAGATTACCTTAGAGATCAAAAGGGCAAAAGGACCCAAGCAAAAATACACCTGGGAATTAGATGGTGGCGACGGGTCGGGCACCTATACGATTTCTGGCGTCACCTTAGAAGCCGGTGACGAAATCAAGATCAAGGGCGATGCCGATGGTGATGCGGATCTGGCCCGCCTCGATTACCTGGACATCATCACCCCTGGCACCAACAGCGGCGGGGCTGGTGCCCCAACTGGACCGCTCTATGAACGGGTGGAGGGTAGTGACGGCCAGCGGGCAGATATTCGCATCGAAGCGGAGCAAATGGTGCTGGCGGGAGCCTATACCCAGTTCGACAGTTCCTATGCATCGGGTGAGGGGGTGATTACAGCCCTCAACGGTGAGACCGGCACCGCCACATATACCTATAGGGGCGATACGGCGGTCTATAACCTCTATGCCAATTACTTTGATGCAATTTTGGGTAATGCCACAGCAACGGTGCGTTTAAATGGCGAGACCTTGCATAGCTGGACCTTTGACAAAAATGATTTTGCCACCCATAACGAGACGATAGGGGTGGGGCTAACCCTCAATGACGGCGATGTGATCCAAATCGAAGGGGAAGCCAGTTGGCTAGATCGCGCCGCGATCGACTACTTGGTCTTAGAACATTCGTCTAGTCCGGCCACCCCCAGGATCACCGCTAACCCTGGCAGCCCCCAGGTTATTCGGGTCGAAGCGGAGGACATGATCCTAGACGGGAAGTTCAATACTGAAACGGAAGGCTTTGCCTCTGGTAATGCGTTGATCAGCACCAACAACAGGAAAAATGGTCTGACCGCTACCACCACCTTTACCGGGGCCACCGGACTCTACAACATCGTCATCGGCTACTACGATCTCGCCCAAGGTAACGCTGAGTATATCGCTACCGTAGACGGCACGCTGACCGCCTACTGGCAAGGCACGCAGGACCTAAGTAATACCCTGGAGGCCGCCGCGACAACTCGGACATTATCAGGGGTACGGCTCAATACCGGCGACACGTTTAGCCTCCAAAGCATTCGTGATAACAAAGATAAAGGCTATATCGACTATGTGGAGTTTGTCTCGCTAAGTCCTGAAACCGCTTTACCAGAAGGGACTCTACACCTGGAAGTGGAGGAGATGAATGTGTTTGGAGGAGCCATTCAGAGGGGTGGCTTTGCTTCTGGGGGAAGCTATGTTGAGACCCAATCCTTATTTCCTTCCCCGTCAATCTCTTTGCCCTCCTCGTCAACCTCCTTTTCTTCCTCGTCAACCTCCTTTTCTTCCTCGTCAATCTCTTTATCTGCCTCGTCAACCTCCTTTTACTTCTCAGAACAGCTCCAAGCGACGAGCCTCTTTAAGGGGGAAAGCGGCTACTACGACATTGTGGTGGGCTACTACGATCTTGAGGGCGGCGAGGCCGAAATTGCCCTCAAGATCGATAACCAAGAGCGCGATCGCTGGTATGCCGATCAAGATTGGGATGATACGGCTGGCGCAAACAGCTTGACCACTCGCGTGGTAAAGCAGGTGCAAATCGATCAGTATGACTTGATTGAGCTAAGTGCGATCGCCGATGGTGACGATCGGGCCAACCTGGACTACATCCAGTTCATTAAGGTCGATGCCCCTGTCGTTGAGACCACGCCTGTCTCAACTGACCCAATTACAGTGGAATCGGATCAGGGCGATACTCTTAGGGGGGGCGACGGTAATGACACCGCCTACGGCGGCAAAGGGGACGATGTCATTTACGGTGACGCCGGTGACGATGTCCTCTACGGAGATCATGGCAGCGGCGGAGATCATGCCAGCGGCAGTGTCAATGCTGGCCCCATCGCCGGACTCGTCGGCCATTGGCGCTTTGATGAGGGCAATGGCTTATGGGTTACGGACGCAACAGGCGCACACGCAGGCGTTTTAACCTATATGGGTGATACCCGATGGGTGACTGGTAATATTGGCGGCGGTTTAGATTTTGGTGGCTTTAATGACCATGTAGTCGTAGCCGATTCAGCGGCACTCGACATCACCGACACGCTAACCCTCGCCACCTGGGTCAAGGCAGATGCTTTTGAGTCCTGGGATGGTCTGATTCTCAAAGGCACCAAAAATATTGCCTACGGATTGGATTTAACGAGTGATGGCCGATTGATTTTCTCAGCCAATTACGGATCCTTAGCGGGTGCCGTGGGTTCTGGGGACTGGTTTTCGAATACTAGCCTGACGGCTGGACAATGGCACCATGTGGCGGTCACTTACGATGGCAGTGAGATTCGGTTTTATATTGACGGTCAATTAGACACCAATGTCGCCCAAGCCAACCTCACGTTTGGCACGAATGACGAGGCCTTAGTGATCGGGGCTGATTTGGCTGGGGGGTCTCATTTTGACGGGGCACTGGATGATGCTCGGATTTATGACCGGGCCTTAGATGCCTCTGAAATTAGCCAACTTGCCGATCCCTCAACCACCGCTCAAACCACCGGTTCAGGGATGCAGTTTGATGGCGACGATGCCCTGATCTTCAATCACAGTGATGACCTGCTGTTGAATAACGGCACCTTGAGCTTCAGCTTCCAGGCGGACAACGTCTTGAACCACCAAGGGATCTTTTCCAAAGATTCAAAATACTACGATGACGGTGGGCATTTCACGACATTCCTAAAAAATGGCAAACTCAAAGTGAGGTTGCAAAGTGCCAGTAGCGACTACTATGCCGGAGTGGACGTAGAGGCCGGTCAACAGTACGACGTTGCCATTACCTTTGGGACTCGCGGTTTAGAGCTTTGGCTAAACGGCAGCCTCGTCGACAACGATAGCTATACCGGCGGTTTAGGCACCAACTCAGGGGGAATCGGCAACTATGAACCGATTGTCTTGGGGGCCGACCAATGGAACAGTGGCGATTTAATCGCTAATACATTGCAAAACCATTTCACCGGCACGTTACAAAATGTGCGCCTCTACGACCAGCAACTGAGCAGCGCAGAGATCGCCCAACTGCCCACCAACCCCGCCACCAGCGCCAATGTGGTGTTTGCAGAGTTGGTTACGACTCCAGCACTGCTATCCGTAGAAGGCCATGACACCCTCATTGGCGGCAGCGGCAATGACAGCCTGTTTGGCGATGGCGGCAACGATATCCTCAACGGCACCGACGAAACCGCAAAAGGGTATTTAGAAATCGACACCCTCACCGGCGGCGCTGGGGCCGACACCTTCGTCCTCGGCGACATCAACCAGGTCTACTACGGCAGCGGTGGCGGCCTCGACTACGCCGTGATCACCGACTTCACCATTGGCCTCGACCAACTGCAACTGCACGGCTCCGCCAGTGACTATAGCCAGTCCGCCCAGGGGGGGGATGTGTTCCTCTACTACGGCAACAGCACAGACTTGATTGCCCAGCTCCAAAACGTCACCCTGTTCGACCTCAATTCCAACGCCACCTTTACCTAAGGGCTTTCAAAGACCCCGCCTATGGGGTCTTTGACTGTGCGCCAGTTTTTCCTGCTGGCAGATCAAATCATGACCGTACGAATCCATCTTTATCCAACCGATGAAACCGTCACTGCCCACCGCCGATTTAAAGGATTTACCCGCCCTGATTCAGCACGAGCTGCACCACCCCCTCGATAACCTCCAAGGGGTGATTCGGCTGCTGGGCACCGGACGGTTTGGCCAACTCTCCCGCGAAGGTAGCCAACTGCTGAATACCGCCATGGTCAATCTCGATCGCCTCACCCGACTGGCCGTTGCGGTCGAAGAGCAACCCACGGCCCTCAGATCGGTGTTCTCAGAGGAGCAAATCCGGTTGTTTCAACTCAAGCGGGATTTGCCGGATGCCATTGCTCAGAAACAGATCTACCTGGTTTATCAACCCATCGTCTGCACCCAGACCCAAACCGTGGTGGGCTTCGAAGCCCTCGCCCGCTGGGAGCATCCCACCTACGGCACCATCTCTCCGACGGTGTTTATTCCCCTGGCAGAAGAGAGCGGCTTGATCCATGACATGGGCAAAAATTTAATTGAGGCGGCTTGCTTTCAACTGCGACGCTGGCAGCGTCGATTGACGGGGCATCAGGGCTTGACCATGAGCGTTAACCTCTCGGCCTTGCAGTTGTCTCAGCTGGATCTGGCGGATCATATCGGTCGCGTCTTAGCCGCCACCCAAATCGCTCCGGAAAGCCTGAAGCTCGAAATCACTGAAAGTACGTTGATCGAGAACAGTGATGTGGTCGGCATCGTGCTCCAGAAACTCGTGGATCTGGGCGTGCAGCTTTATCTGGATGATTTTGGCACGGGCTATTCCTCCCTCTCTCGGCTCCCCTCTTTGCCCCTCGACGCCCTCAAGATTGACCGGTCCTTTGTGACCAACAAGAATTGGGCGATTTGTGAGGTGATCCTAGCGCTCTCCCAAAAGCTGGGGCTGAATGTGATTGTGGAGGGGATTGAAACCGCTGAGGAGGCCGTCATTTTGAAGGGGATTGGCTTTCAGTATATGCAGGGCTATTTCTTTGCCCATCCGTTGACGGTGGAGGCGGCCTCTGCGCTGCTGATCCGGCCTTTCTCCTATGCCATCCCGGTACAGTTCCCGATCCCCCATGCCATGCCGCTGGCCTAACCTACGTCACACCCTGGGTTCAAGGGGATAGGGCCGTTGTATGGGCTATGGAGACCAGAAGTTGGCGGCGCGATCTCGGATTTCTACCAAATCTTCGGGCTTCATCTTGTCCAAGTTTTTCAAAATAAAGCTCATGCGCCCCTGGGATTGCAGCTTGTCGCGATGACGATCTAAAAAGTCCCAGTAAAAGAAGTTGAAAGGGCAGGCATCGTCACCTGTTTTTTGTTTGGGGTTGTAGCGGCACCCCTGGCAGTAGTCGCTCATGCGGTTTACATAGTTGGCTGAGGCCGAGTAAGGTTTCGAGGCCAACACCCCGCCATCGGCAAACAGCCCCATACCCAGCACATTCGTCTGCATCACCCAGTCGTAGGCGTCAATAAAGACGGCATGGAACCAGGCTTCCACGGCCTGGGGTTGCAACCCGGCGATCAGCGAGAAATTAGCAAGAATCATCAAGCGCTGAATGTGGTGTCCGTAGCCGGTACGCTGCACTTGGTTGATGACCTGATGTAGACAGTTCATCTCGGTTTCCCCTGTCCAAAAAAAGTCGGGCAGGGGGCGATCGTGATCGAAGAAATTGCGATCAAAATAGGCCTCGTCTACGTACCAATAGAGGCCGCGCATGTACTCCCGCCAGCCCATCACCTGACGAATGAAGCCTTCCACACTATTCAGGGGGAGATCCCGTTCGGAGTAGGCCTTTTCCACGGCGTCGATCACTTCTAGCGGCTGTAGCAAACCCAGATTGAGATACGGGGACAGTAAGGCATGCCACATGGTGTCTTCGCCGGTCACCATCGCATCCTGGTAAGGACCAAAGGTGGTTAGGCGCGTATGGATGAAATGGTCGAGGACTTGCCGCGCCTGGTCGCGGGTGACGGCCCAGTGAAAGGGTTCAAGGTTGCCGAAGGTTGGCCAGTCGGCCTGTTGCACGGCTGCGATAACGGCCTGGGTGATGTCGTCCGGCCCAAAGGTGAGCGGCTCCGGTGTGTCAAGTTTCCCCTTCGGGGGCTGGCGGTTCTCCTTGTCAAAGTTCCACTGCCCCCCAACGGGCTCTTTCCCCGCCATCAGAATATCGAACCGTTTTCGGCCTTCCCGATAAAAGCTTTCCATCAGCAGGCTTTTGCGGTTGCTCGCCCACGCTTTAAAGCCATCCACACTCCAGAGAAAGTGATTGTTGGGCATGATTTCGAGGTCGCAGGGCAGATCCAGGGTTTGGAGAAATGTCAGAAAGGGGCGATCGCTGGGCTCCATGACCTGCAACCTGGTAATTCTCTGAGCTTGAATCCACTGACGCAGCGGTGTTTCAAAATCCTCAGCGATTTCGTAGCTCACAGGCCATCCGGCCCCTTGGAGTTCAGCCGCAAAGTGACGCATGGCTGACCACACCAAGACGAGTTTTTGCGCGTGGTAGCGGCGTTGCTGAGCATACTGACGCGATTCGATCAGCAATACAGGCGTTTTGGCGGGCGGGTTGTGATGCTGGGCGAGGGCCGCCTGTCCTAACCAAAGCTGATCGCCCAAGATCCAAACGCCCGTCGTCATGGCTGTGTTCCTTGAATGCTTTGAGTATTGTGACGAGTTTTGGCAATCGCTGCCGTTGTCTTTCGGTTACCCCACGACAGAGGACTCAACGGATGGGCGATCGGGGTGAATGAAAGGCCATGGGGCGTGATAAAAACGCGACTACAGATAGTCGCTATTCGTCTAAGACATACACTGGCCAAATCTCAGGATAGAGCTCCTTAAACGGTAACCAGATGTCGCGTTCAGCATCCGGGCCGACCCTCCCTATCCCGCTAGTCGGGTCAGGAGCGTCACAAAGTAGTAAACCACCGGTGCCGTAAACACATAACTATCGGTACGGTCTAAAATGCCACCGTGGCCAGGAATCAGTTGACCAGAGTCCTTTACCCCCGCGTCCCGCTTCATCAGCGATTCGGTGAGGTCTCCCAGCAAGCTAGTAATGCCGATCAGGAGGCCCAGGGCACTCCCCGACAAAGGCCAGTACGGCCATTGCAACGCCACGGCACCCACCATCCCTACGGTGATGCTGCCGAGCACCCCAAAGAGCGCCCCTTCCACCGTTTTCTTGGGACTGATATTAGAGAGCGGGGTCCGACCAAAATAACGGCCCACCAAGTAAGCACCAATATCCGCCGCCCAAATGCACATAAACGTCAGGAGGGTAACGGTTAACCCCGTAGGCAGAGCTTCGATGTGCCAAGCCCCCTCTGGCCAAAATCCCCCCAGGGGCAAATGGCCACCCCCGCCCAAATCCCTGAGGCGAATCCAATAGCTGGGCAAATAGGCCCCGTAAAATAATCCCAAAATCGAAGCGGCCACATCGGCAATGGTGGCGAACTTGGGTTGAAACAATAGATAGAAGCAAATAAAGGTGCCCCCCAAGGGCAAGATCGCCCCCGCCAATTCGGGGGAGACATGGGCGGAAATCATCAGCAGTTGACTCACCACCAAGGTGATTTTTGTGGCGGGTAAGATGCCCTTGCTCTGGACCAATTGAAAAATTTCCTGCTGTCCCAAGAAGACAATCACCCCAAAGGCCAAGGTGAAATACCATCCCCCCAAAATCACGACCAACAACGCACCGGCAATGGCAACCAGGGAACTGATAATGCGGGGGACGGGAATAGCAGGGGGCACAGAGACAGGATCCTTACGGCTTTAAGATGAATGCAATGTTGAGGGTGGGGGCAAGTATCGACCCCAAAACCCACGAGGGCCAGGGTGGTGGCAGGAGTGGACTTTTAATGATAGAGCTGAACTTCCCCAGAGGATGTCCGAAACCAAGGGTATCCAGCCCTTAAGCTGGGCGAGATGATGCCCCGATCAGGCAGGGATTTCTGGGGGGAATCGCACAATCGGCCAGAAACGCTCCACAATAGACAGGGGTGTTTTGCCTCTGCTGCTCAGTCCTCATTTTTATGTATAAGACCCAGGATCTCCATGTCGTTGAGACACGCCCCCTCGTCAGCCCGGCGTTACTGCACCACGAGTTACCCATTACTGACGCGGCAGAAGCCCTAGTCGCCCAAACCCGCGATCGCATCCGCAACATTCTTTACAACGAAGATCGCCGCCTCTTAGTGATTGTCGGCCCTTGCTCGGTCCACGATGTGGATGCCGCCTGTGCCTACGGTGAGAAGCTGGCCAAGCTGCGCGAAGAACTGTCCGATTCCCTGGAAATAGTGATGCGGGTGTATTTTGAGAAACCCCGCACCTCCATTGGTTGGAAAGGGCTGATCAACGACCCCCATTTGGATGGCAGCTACGACATTAATACCGGTTTGCGCCTAGCCCGCAAGCTGTTGCTGGACTTAGCCCACATGGGGCTGCCAGCGGCCACCGAACTCCTAGACCCGATTACCCCCCAGTACATTGCTGGGGTGATTGCCTGGACTGCGATCGGGGCGCGGACCACTGAGAGCCAGACCCACCGAGAAATGGCCTCGGGACTCTCAATGCCGATCGGCTTTAAGAACAATACAGACGGCAGTTTGCAAGCGGCCACTAACGCCATGCTGGCCGCCAGTGAGCCCCACCATTTTCTGGGCATTAACCACCATGGTTTGGCCAGCATTGTCCAGACCACCGGCAACCCCCATGGTCACCTGGTGCTGCGGGGGGGCAAGCATGGCCCCAACTATGATGCTGACCATGTGCAGCAGGCGGCGGCGGATTTGACCCAGGCGGGGCTCAACCCCCGGCTGATGGTGGATTGCAGCCATGCCAATGCCAAGAAAGACCACAATCGCCAAGTGGTGGTGTTAAACAACATCGCTGAGCAGTTGCGATCGGGGTCCCGCAACATTTTGGGGGTAATGGTCGAGAGCCATTTGGTGGCGGGGAAGCAGCCGATCCCTAAGGATTTGAGCCAGTTGGTGTACGGGCAAAGCATTACCGATGCCTGTGTTGATTTCGACACCACCACCCAAATGCTGCACACCCTAGCGGAAGCAGTGGCCCCGTCTCTGCAAGCCTCTACCCCTTAAGGATGTGACGTGGAGTGCCGCGCAACCTCTGGTGAAATCCAGCTGTAGTGACGCGATCTGGGGGGTGCCCAGGACCTAGAGCTGTTGGGCCAGTTCCACCTTGGCCACTTGCCTGGGAGCTTGGATTTCCGTAAAAAGCTGAATCGCCCGCTGGAAGTGTGTTTGGGCCATTTCGATCGCCCCCTGAGCCTGGTGGGTCAAGCCACATTGGTAATGGGCTTCGGCTAAGTCGCTCCGGGCACCCAAATCTTCGAATAGACCCAGCGCGGTCTGTAGGGGGGCGATCGCCCCAGCCCAATCCTGTTGTTGTCGGGCCAGCTCCCCTAACCCCACCAATGCTTTGGCCTGCACTTGGAGGTAGTGACTGGTCTCGGCAAAGGCGATCGCCTGGCCATACAGCGCTTCTGCCCGCTGATATTGCCCGCTATTGGCATAGGTTTGCCCCAACAACTGCATGAAGAAGGCAAATCGACCCGTATCTTCGGGGCGGGCTTTGTCGGTCAGCGATTGGTAGGCCTGCTCAGCAGCGGCGAGGGCAGCTTGCCCAGTCGCCCCATATAGCCGTCGCCACTTAGGTTAAGACGTTACCACCTTGAGAACGTGCTCCATCGCATCTCTTA
>JAQCKL010000537.1 GCA_027592485.1 Cyanobacteriota bacterium | reverse complement strand
CGTAGCGATTCCTCACCCAATCAATTTTTCAAACATCCTCTGATCGAGGCTTTGCAGCTCCCCCGTTTTGAATCGTTCCATTAACGCCATGCAATGTCCAAGACAGTTCGGATGCAACACATCAAAAACCGTGATCTGCCCTAGCTCTTGGGTTGTGTATCCCAGGATGTCTAACCAGGCTTGGTTGACAAATTCTAAGGAGCCATCGGTCAAGTTGACACTTTGAATCATGTCGTTGGCATTATCAAAGAGGTCCTGCAATTGCGCCTGACTCTGACGTAATTGGGTTTCAAGGATTTGTCGTTGTTGAATCTCAGTTTGCAGGTGGTCAACGGTCTCAGCCAAGGTTGCGGTGCGTTCGATCACCCGTTGCTCTAGTTCAGCCGTGAGTTCCTGAAGTTGACGCGCCGTTTGATAGCGTTCTAGCTCGGCACTGGCTCGAGCCGCAAAAATCCGGAGTAAGTTGATCGTGCCATCAGCATTGCCTAAGGGGCGATCGTGAATAATACAGAGATTGCCAATGGGTTCGCCCTCGCTATTACGGAGACGCATGCCCAAGTAGCTTTCTGCTTGTAAGGCGCTCAACAGTTGATTGTCAGGATAAAGGGTACGCAGCGAATCCGGATGATGGCATAGTCCGTCTTGGAGCGCTTGTACACAACAGGGCGCTTCTTCATAGGCAACGTCAAAGTCCTCTACCCCCTGTAACTGACCATCGGCAGAAAAGGCTAAGACATTAAAGCCCGTCGCTGTGGACTCAGATATGAACACATAACGCACCTCGCATACCCTAGAAATATGCTGAACCAGCTCCTGGAAAAAGTCGCGTTCGGTAACGGCAGCAGTGCCTTCCACAATCTGGCGCAAGGACGCCTCTGCTTCTTGTCTTTTCTGCTCCGCTGCTTTCAGGCTGGTAATGTCTAAAACCGTGCCTCGGGAGGTAATGGCTGTACCCTCGACATCGTGTTTGGTTGCACATTGCGCTTGCACATATTTGATCCGGCCATCCGGCATCAACAAGCGGTGCACAATACTGTAGGGGATACCCTCTTGTAGATGTTTGCGGTAAGCCTGGTTGACCGCTTCTCGGTCGTCGGGATGGATGACCTCCACAAACGCTTCATAGGACGCACCGGACTTTTGCTGATCAATCTCAAAGATGTGGAAGATTTCATCAGACCAATACAACCTGTCGGTCTGGCGATCGAGTTCCCAATTGCCTAGTTTGGCAATGCGTTGGGCTTCTTGCAGGCGCTGGCTGGTGTATTGTAGTCGGTCTTCGGCTTGTTTGCGCTCGCTAATATCGCGAACGATCACCAGGACTTCTTCGTTATTAATGGCAATGATCCGCGCTTCTTGCCAGTGCAGGTTACCCTTGATTTCAATTTGAAAGTCATAGATTTGCACCTCGCCCGTTTGTAAGGCCCGATGTACGTAAGCCATGCGTTGCTGAGCCAGGTCCAACGGCAGTAGCTCGTAAACGCTGGTGCCAATGTGAGCAAGGTCTGGCTGGATAAACTGGATATCGTTAGACAGCACCAGATCGAGGTACTGACCCTCTGCATCCTGACGGATCATCAAATCTGGAATCACCTCCACCAACGCCCGATACCGACGTTCACTGGCAGATAAAGCGGCTTGGGCTTGTTGCTGCTCCGTTATGTCAGAGGCCATAGAGATGGCAATCCGCCGGCCATCAGACATGGTCCCTAAGGGAGCCGAACTAAAATTCCAGATGCGCTGTTGTCCATCGGCGGTATTAATCGTGAATTCCCCTTCTTCACGGCGGGATTCCAGGTGGTACTCTTGGGCAATGGTTTGGGCAATAACGCTGGCGGCTGGTTTACCATAGGCTCGCTCTAACCAGGCTTGGAGGGTTGGAATATCTTCATGGCGATAGCCTGAGAGTTCGGTCCAGGTGGAACTCAGTTGCAAAACCTCGCCATCCTCAGCATGGATCATGATCGGCACTGGGGCTTCTGCGATCGCCCGTCGGAAGCGCTGCTCACTTTCCCGCAATTGAGCGATTGCCCGCTGTTGCTCGGTCACATCAATGGCAACACCGACGATGGCATGGCCCCCCGATTCATCTGGGACGGGGGCTGTCAGGCGCAAAAAGGTATGGGCTTGCCCCTGCAAGACCTCAGTCGTTTCATAACGATACACTTGCCCTATGCCTACATGTTTCTTGGCCTTGTGATAATGAGCCAACTGTTCGGGGGTGAGCGCTAAATCGGCCAGATCTGAGCCGATCTGGTTGCCAAACCGAGCCCTATCCACTGGGTTCTGCATGACCAAGCGATCGTTGGCATCCCGCATCCATATCCCAAAGGGCAAGGCATCGATCAACATGTGGAAACGGGCCTCACTACGCTGCAGCGATGCTTCCCGTTGACGGCGGGTTTTGATTTCTTGCTCTAGATCCTGGGTGAGCTGCCGTAGCCGCAGTTGGTGCTGCACACGGACCACCAACTCCGCTTGCTGAAAAGGTTTCGTAATATAGTCTGCCCCCCCAATTTCAAAGGCTCTGACCTTTTGCTCAGCATCGCTCAGGGCCGTCACAAAAATTACCGGGATTGCTGCCGTCTGTTGTTCAGCCTTAAGGCGTTGACAGACCTCAAAGCCATCTATGCCCGGCATCATCACGTCCAATAAGATCAAATCTGGCACAGCTCGCTTAGCTTGAAGCAGAGCCCTTTCACCATCAGTCGCAATAAAAACCTTGAGATCTAGTTGCGTCAACAGCGCCGATAAAACCTTCAAGTTGATAGGGTTATCATCCACAATCAGGACGCTATTGTGTTTCGTTTCAGGACCCATTGATTGATTCCAGACGCTTAAAAACGAAAATACGAAGTTGACAGGTGGTTTTCATTCCAACAACCAGACCATGCCAACAACCTAGAATTCACTGCTGCAGAGAGATTGAATGTCAATACTTCTGAAGAAAGAAATTTAGGATCGCGAATGAAATAAGATCAGGAATTGCCCACCTGGCGCGAAGAGCACAGCTCTACATCCCAATCTCTCCCCAGCCATAGCCCAAGGGGCATACTCTGCGAGAAGCAAGCGACAAGAAAGGCAGAGGGAGCAAGAATTGTGGAGTGATTAAATCCTAATTTCTTGTTACTCTAAAAAAGAGTGTTTTTGAACCGTATAAGTACTGAATAACAGCACATCAGAGAATCTACAGATGGCCTAATCAGGGCCTGTAATTTAAGCCGGGAAAATCGGTTGGAGAAGGAAGCTAGGAGCCAGAATTCAGTAAGCGCAAGGCTCCTAGCTCCTGACTCCTGAATTCTTGCC
>JAQCKL010000536.1 GCA_027592485.1 Cyanobacteriota bacterium | reverse complement strand
GGCATCATGCCAGAAAGGGATATCGCCTGCTCGTTGAGGGGGATTCCTTTCGGACGACTCTTGCGGCGATCGCAAAAATCCGGCCCCGTCACCTTGAAGTCGCGACTGGCCGGGGTCGCCCAAGGCGTCAGTCGCGCCACCTCCTGTAGGTCTACCTGCCGCTTGCCTTTGCTCGATTTTCCGGTACTGCTGACCGTCCCCGCCCGTGGAGATCTGCCTCCGTTCGGAACATTCGGGGTTGGCCAATGGGAGATCCTGGACTCCCCCAACAGCGACAGTTTCATGCTGCCGTCCCGCTGTCTGTGTCTGTCGCGGCCATTGCCATCCTGAACCGTGAGAGACTGCCACCCAGAACAGCCTCTGTCGGACGTGGGGCGCGCCGATGCCCGCAGCGCATAGATCGACCGCAGCGCAGGCGTAGTCCTGGTTTT
Organism: Cyanobacteriota bacterium; assembly: GCA_027592485.1. Lineage (GTDB taxonomy): Bacteria > Cyanobacteriota > Cyanobacteriia > Phormidesmidales > Phormidesmidaceae > PCC-6406. The sequence continues at coordinate 2,882 of JAQCKL010000536.1, read as the reverse complement.
CCAGGTCAGTCGCCACAACGTCCCACCATCGCAGGGCATCTGCTGATGCAACCTGCTCACCAAACATGACTGGAGGGCAGCACTGTTGGACGAGCCAAAACATTGCTGGCCATAGGTGCCGCTCGTCAGCAACCCCCGCTCTTTGGCCTGCCGTGCTGAAAGGCTGGCATGGAGCGCTGCCCGTCCACACGGGGCGATCATCTGGCCAGCCTGATTGTCTAAGGGCGTAGCTCCAGGTTCCAACCCCGGCGAAGAAGTGGCACTGACTGTAAGGCTTAAGTTCAACTGGAGCGACATCGCGAATATCCCTTTCGTCTACATCCCCTGGAGCGATCGCCCCAGCCTTGATCAATTGCCGCAGCCACTCAGCGGCGTTTGGGTCAATCTCGTTGTAGTAGGCAGTCATTCAGGCAATCCAAAACAGTGCGCTGTAAACGACTACTCCCAGCAGTGACGCTACCCATGTAGGGGCTCCAGCCGCCAGGGCTAGGAGAGACAGGGCCAGAGAGAGCATAAAATCCCGGTCCTGCTTGCTCATGCCGCCCGCACTCCCTTCTCAGACTGCTGTGCTCCAGCGACCTGCTTGCCCGCCCGCACCCAATTCATCAGCTTTTGCTGGTATTCGCGGTCTTTCTGTCTGTGTAGATAATGGCCAATTTCAAACATTTCACAGGCCGAGCGGAATGCGTCGGCCTGTGCCCGCTCAAGAGGGTCCCCCTGACTAGCATCGTTGCCAGTGCTGGAGATTATCTGCATGGGGGCACTCCCCAACGCCTCGCGACTCACCCCGCAAATGCAGAGCGTGTAGGGAACCACCATCAATCTTTGGTCTTTTATGTACTCCCCCGCTGGCTCCACCACCATTGGGCTCCCCCAATGCCCACCCCAATGATCGGGGCAGGTGTCATCCAGAAATCGAACCAAATTTCGCCACGGGATATACACCCAGTTACCCCCGCCGGGTAGTTTTCGGATCCCGTGATACTCAGGGGGCAGTTTTTGAGCCAGGACGGCTCTGACTTCGCTGAACTTCATGGCACTCAATAGCGGTTGACATTTTCATTTTATATCGCAGATAATGAATCTGCAATTCCAGATAGGTTAACCGCAATGAGTACAGGCAGGATTAGGGATGCTGAGTTGGGGCGATTGGCCAACCGCATTCAAGAGGCCGCAGGGGGTCTCCTACCTGCTGTCAACGGGTATCTTTCGGTAGTTGAAAGGCTGGCAGGGGGAAGGGGCAAAAAAGAGGCTGAAGGCGATGAGTGAAGGGAGAAAGATGTACAGGATCACCGTCACGGTGGACCTGTACTGGCTTGCCCCATCGCCCCCGGCGGCTAATGATTATGAGTTGGGACGGGCTGTGGAAGAAGAAATGGGCATGGGAAACGCCACCAGGAAATTTGAGGTGGTGGAGTCTGCTTCCGATTTGCCTGATGGCGTGGCTGACAGTTGCCCGTGGGGAGACGGCGGGGACGAAAAAAGCGTTAGGGAATGGCTAAAGAGCTAGGCGATCGCCCCTTCAGGCGTAAGCCAACCGTCATCCGGCTTGACTAGCTCAAGTGATGCCATTGCGGGTTCCCCGCCGGGCAACCCAAACCATTCCAACACAATGCCCTGGGGGGGAATCACGCGCCCCTCCAGGGCATTTCTAAATTTGACGGGCACCGCCATGGCGCTATGACGGCAAAAGGGATGCTGGGGCAGGGACGCCACCCAGAACTGGCGTTTCTTGCCAAAGTTCTTAAACAGGTTTTCCTTGAGCACTCGGATGAGGAAAACCCGCCCGTCAATCAACCGCCTGCAATCCTCACAAGAGCCCGAGTGGGGCATGATGTAGGCCGACCTGTGGCCGTCCTGCTCTAGCCCCGTGAGGATGCCCAGATTTAGCATTCTCATAGTTTCAGACTGCGCGATCGCCTTCGCCCGATGGGCGATCGCGTTGATGACCCGAGATTCGGCATCCAGGGTCCAGCGGTCGATCATCTCAGGGGTAACCGCCAAAGGGTTGACCCCTAATTCCCGTGCAATCAAATCCCGGCGAAGGATGCGCTCTAGCAGCGGCACGGCATCTAGGGGGTTGCGGTTCTTGAGGGTTTGCACCGAGAGCAAATCCCGCATGACGCCCCTGGCATCGTCCGAGAGGCGCTTGACCCAATCAAGACTGAACCCCGCCCCCTCTAGAAATGCCTGCCTGATACCAGGGGGAATATCTGCAATGTCCTGGGGGGTGATGCGAAACCGGGTAGCCAGTTCAGGCAGCAGCTCGGGAGGGAATAGGGCCGCCATATCCCGATCAATGCGCTGATGGACAGGATAGCCCCGCTGATATGCCCACTGGGCCACCGCCCGCCAGCGCAAAGCCGTGTCCAGCCATAGGGGCAGCGGTTGCCCAGTAGATATTGCCTCCAGGTAGGGTTGGGCCAGTCCTTCCACGAAAGCGTCGGCGACCCCCAGAGCTAAAGCCCCCCGATATTCCGCCTCAAACCAATCAAGGAAAGGGAGGATGTCGGAGGGCTCAAACCGCCGGAGGTCCTCAGGATTATTCCGGTCCCACATGAATCAAACCTAAAATGTGGCGCTCTAACCCCATGGTGTCCACCATGGCGGAGGTGTGAATACACACCTCCAGTCGTACCGCCTGATCCGCTAGCTGCTCACGTTCTGCCTCCGTTGCCAATGCAGAGCGCTCAACCATCTGCTGAGATTGCAGCAGAATGGACCCATGCTCCCCAGCGATTAGGGGCAGCACCGTATGCAGATCATTTCCCGCCCGTTCCCTTAGCGCCATGAAATCCATAATTTTTCAGTGCGATCGCTGGAGATCTCCATCTGGAATCGCCAATAGTCTATCGCGGTCTGTCGGCAAGGATGGCATTCGT
>JAQCKL010000535.1 GCA_027592485.1 Cyanobacteriota bacterium | reverse complement strand
GGCCCTAGATCGAGCAAGGTTTCCCGAATCCAGATAGCCTGACGGCGACGGCGACGGGCTTGCTTCTCAGGGGTTAAGCCACCGTCATAACTCCACCGCTTACCGTAAAACCAACGAGCCCCCAGCAACCGCAGGACAAAGGACCAAATGTCTGTGAAGCGGCGGGAGCGGGAATAACGGGGACGGCTCCAGCGGTAGGTGCTGTCGCTGGGCAGTGGATACTTTGCTGGTGCGGGAGGAGAGACGGTCAAGGGGTCAGGGGGAGGGGAGAGAATCTCTGTCTCTAACGGCGGCGGCGCTTGTATAGGGTCAGAGGGGTCGGCTGAGAGCGCCGCCGAGTGAAAAGATGAAGAATCCTTAGAAACAGCAGCCACTCAAGCTCCTAAACCATTACAGGGGAAGACAATCCAAACTCAGATGCCTGACGCAGGCATCCGGCAACTCCAGTTAGGAGGAGGCCCGGTATTGCTGCAAAACGGCTCGGACTTGGGCAATTTCTGCCCTTAGGGCATCAATGGTGGCTTGCAAATCTTGTCCAGACCCGCCCACGTCAGTAGCGGCAGTCGTCGCCGTGCTGCTTTGGGCAACGGTTTCCTCATGCTGGGCTCGGGCAATGACATCATCGGCAAAGCGGCGCAGCGCCTCTCGTTGCTCCGCATCAAACTTCCCTAGATGACTTAATGCATCGGTCATGACTCGCTCTGCCTGTTCGCTGACCGCAGAGGCGAGAGCTCTGCCCACGAAAAAAGCATGCACCATTGGGTTACTCATGACTGATCACATTTCTTAAACCACATGTTGAGAATTATAACCTGCTGCCCTATGCCTACGACGGTATCCTCTACCATCCTGAGCCGGTACACCTTTAAGATTCAGCTGTTGACAGATCTGGCGTCGGTGCGGGAGCCGTTACTTCGGGAGGCGCTGTCTCAGAATCGTTTGGGGTGAGGGTCGGTGTGGCCGGATCTGCCATGGTTGGCTCTGGCTGAGGATTTTCCCCAGGCGCATCATCTGTAGATCGATCGGGGGCAGGAGCCGTTTGTGGGGAAAAGTCACGGCCATCGGCGGGCAGCGGGTCTGTGCCTGGGTAGGGACGCAAAAGGTCCTCTTCACGGGCGGTACGGCCACTTGAGGGTTGCCAGGGCTCGGTCGGTGATGCCCAGCGATCCGGAATCCCTTCCAGATAATTGGGCTCAATCAGGCCGCTGTCTTGGGGCGTTGGGGAGGGACGCCAGGGATCGCGAGACTGAGGATCCCAATAATCAATCGCTTCTTCGGGATTGTCTCCAGACCAGTTGGAGAGTGTGGGAAACCCTTGCTCGGGGCTAAATCGGGCGGTGCCGGGGGGCTGGGTACTGGGGGCAAAACGCCATGCCGCCCCAACACCGAGTCCGCCTATGGCTGCAATCACAGCCGTTAGGGTCAGGGCCAAACCGGGGCGTTGAAATGAGGTCGATGGGGACGTACTAGTCAATGAAGATGGTGTCAATGGGGACTGGGAAGGCATCAGAACTGCATTCGTATCAGGTAGAGGTAGGGACTGCAACCATTGGGTTAAGGTTGAGGCTAACTCTGTCCTAGGCGGCGGCATTGCCTCTAATCCTAGCTGAATCACCTGCAGAATTTGGGGGCTGACGTTGGGGTGTTGTTGCCGCATCTCTGGAACGGTGCGGGGAGCCGGTAGGGTATTGCCACATAAAAACTGCCATAGCAATGTGGCCAGGGCTGGCAACGGGTTAGACCGTTCAGCGTCTGATTCCGTAGAGGGCTCCTGTCCCTGGACCTCAGACTTGCTCTCCCCAAACCATCCACTCAAAACGGTGGGGGCATCTGGGTCGGGCCACCACAATCGGTTGGGAGCGAGGTCGATCGCGGTTACCCCCTGTTCTGTCAGCCATAGCCAACCCGTTGCGACTTGCTGGACCCTGAGCAGCGCCTGTTTGGGGGACAGGGGACCCTGATACCGTTGTCGATGTGACCAAGGCAGTCCGATCGCAATGCCCATCACCAAGTAATGGTGATGGTCTTCGGCAAACGCGTCCAAAATGCCTGCCAAGCTGGGAAGGGAGCGGTTGGGTAGGGTCTGGATCGCTTCTAAATCCTGGCCCGACAGCGCTGCCTGGTTTTTTGTGCCGACTTGAATGTAAACGGGGGAGCCCGTGGCAATCTGGGTGCCCCAGTACAGGGCACCATTATCGGTATCTTCAAGCAACGCGTCGATCACGTAGTTGCCATGGTGAAGGGCGGTGCCAGGGACCAGCAACATAGGCCAAGGCGTTCAGAAGAACGGGAGAATTACATCAAAAGCTGACTCAATTTAACCGCTTTGGTATCCTTATGGCTGCCCCTCTGCTATGGCTGGGAGGGGGTAGTGCTGGCTTAGAAAGGTTCTAGCATCGGCTGCGGTATAGATTTCCCCATCTAGGGTGGCGGCAATCAGGTGGTCAAGGATGGATCGGTATTGGGGGCCAGGGGCATAGCCGAGCTGCTGCAAGTCATGGCCATTGAGCGGTGCCGTCACTTGGCTCCAGTTCCGCAAGTAACACCAGATCCAGTGGCCCATGGTTTTGGGGTGACGACCGCCCATTAAGACCAGTAGACCCAAATCGTAGGCTGCCAGGGCCTGAAACCAAATACTGGGGGGGTGTGGTTGTGCTAATAGGTGGGTTATTTGGGTTTCGGCTGCAGCGAGTTGCCCCAGGCGATCGCAACTGCTCTGGGGCAACTGGAGGTTTTGGGCTACCCGCTGGCGCTCGGCTGGGGCGATCGCCGCCAGGATCATCTCCAAACGGGTCTGCCAGGGCACCAAAGCTTGGAGACTATCGATGCGGTCTAGCCAGCGGCTGACCCGCCTGACTTGCTCCCAGAGGGTACTACTTACCGTCAAGTCGGGGTGAAGACAAACCAGGGCCCCGAGGCGATCGAGCAGGTGTAGGGCTGGTTGCCAGTAGGATGCGGCCAAAATGTACTTTAGTTCTGCCTTGAGTCGCGTTTGCAGGGCTGGTAAACGGACCTGGCGTTGCAGTTGGGTATACATCTGGGTATATACGCCGCTGGTAATGGCATAGTGAATAAATGCCTCCGTTTGGGGTGCCAGGGTAAATCCCAAGCGCACCGCAAAACGCACTGCCCGGTAGATGCGGGTGGGATCCTCAATAAAGCTATTGGCATGGAGCACCCGCACCTGACGCTCTTGCAAATCCAGTCCGCCCCCAAAAAAGTCCAGGAGTTGGCCCGCTTCCGGTTCCGTTAACCGCAGCGCCATGGCATTAATGGTGAAATCTCGGCGATACAGATCCTGTTGAATGGAACTCGCTTCCAC
>JAQCKL010000534.1 GCA_027592485.1 Cyanobacteriota bacterium | reverse complement strand
TGGATGCAGATGTTCCATCAACCACGATCCTAGCTATTAAGCCTGGATAGACCCTGGGACACTTACGTTATTTGCATCGATTTCCCATCGATACCCTGAAGATTGATCGCTCCTTTGTGAGTCTGATTTCTGAAGATAGGCGTCATTTCGGCATCGTTCGAACCATTAATGACTTGGCCCATCACCTCAATATGACCGTGATTGCTGAAGGGATCGAAAACCAGGGGCAACTGGAACGACTCAAACAAATGGGTTGCACCCTTGGCCAGGGATTCTATTTCTGTCCTCCAGTGGATCACCTCACTTTAGAGACCTCTTACCTCAATAACTGATGGATAGGCGGTGGTTAGACCTGAGGTGTTTGATCTAAAAAAGCGCTGTAGAGTAGGGGGGCTTGGGTCTGGAGCTATGGAGAAGCGCTGATTTATGCTGGCCTATTTACTGGCCCTTGTGGTGGCTGTGGGTAGCTTGGTTTTCTATCTGGCGGCGTTTTTTCTTCCAGAGATTCATCGACGGCAAGATTTTGTCTGGAGTGGGGTGGGGCTGTTTTATGCCCTTGTGCTTTGGTCCTGTGCGGGGCGCATTACGGGGGCGGTGCTGTTAGGGCAAATCGCCAGTGTGGCGCTGTTAGGGGGATTGGCCTGGCAAACCCTTGCCCTGCGGCGGGAAATTACTCCGGTAGCGGTGCGGACCGCCGCGACTTGGCAAGCGGCTCAGCAATGGCTAGACGACACTTGGCACAAGCTACAGGGCTATTTTCAAAGGGGTTCTCTCACCGCCGCCTGGGGGGCGATCGCCCAGGATATGCAGCAGGCCAGCGGCACCTTGCGTCAACGCATCGCTGGTCCACGGGGGCAGACCGTGCCAGCTGATTCCAATATCGATCGCACGCCACTGCGGGGTGCTGCAATGGGTCCACCAACCCCGGTTACATCAACCTCTTCTCAGAAAGCTACTGAAGCTCCATTAGCCCCGACTTTACCGTGGGGAAATGGACTCAAAGTGCTGCTGGCGAAGCTCGCCACCTTAACGAATTGGGGGGGCGGCCAGCTATCAAGGTTCCGTAAACCCAAACCGAAGCGGGCGGTGATTGATATCCCCCCTCGGGCACCATCCATTCCCCGCTCACCGTCTCCATCCCCCGCTGGGTCAGCTGAGCCCGTAGCGAATTCAGGTCTAGATGATTCCCCAGACCATTCAGCCCCAGATCATGGCGATGCGGGTATGACGGATGGGGGGGCTGCGATCGCAGATGCTGATCAATCATGGGTTCAAGACCTCCAGATCGAGGCAGAGACGCAGTCTGAAGGGGGTGGAGAACACCTGGATGCAACGGCTGATTCCGCTGCTAAGGGCGGCGGTTCTGAGGATGCTGGAGCTGGACCGACTAGGATGCCTGAGCCACCCAGCGAAGTGACGAACTGGGATGACTAATCGCCATTATGATCCGAGTGTTACCGCTTGATGGGGTCCTGTTATCGGTTCAGCTCTAAGATTTTCTTAGGGTCTGGGTCCGATCGCTTCCGATCGCGGGCGTGGCTAGTTACACTGATGGCGATAGCGTTTATTGTCATAACTGTATTAAGTACCCTAGCCCACGGAATGGCCCACGCTAACGCCTCACCAGAATTGCTAGAGGGATGTCCATGAGTAACCAAAATTCCTATAAAACCCTCGGATTAACGGAAGCCTCCTCCTTTGATGAGATCCAAGCGGCTCGTACCCGTCTGGTGGAAGCCTGTGGTGGCGATCAGAAGCAGATCGACGCCATTGAGACCGCCTACGACGCCATTTTGATGGAGCGCCTGCGCCTGCGCCAGGAAGGCAAGATTGAAGTGCCCGATCGGATTCGCTTTGCTGAGGAAGCCCCGGAGAAACCCCAGCCTTCCCCTGTACAGGAAACCCTCAAAGCCCAAGCGGCTCGGTTTAGCGACATCCTGGATAACCCTTCTCGGGAAGAGCTAACGGTTCCCTCGACCTTGTTTGCCGTGCTGATTGGGGTTGGCCTTTTTTTAGCCCCCTCCTTAGCTTTGGCCGTGGGGGTCGCCGCCACCCTTTACTTTTTGAATCGTAAAACGGGCCGCTTTTGGCGTGCCCTGCTCTGGACCCTGGCTGGGCTGACGGTGGGCTTACTGTTGGGGGTGGGTTTAGGGCAGCTGATCACATCCCAGGGGGCACAACTGCCCTGGGGCACGCCCGAGGAAACCGTTCAGATGATTGGGGCAACAGTGACCCTATTTGGTCTCTGGGCAATGGGTAGCTTTTTGCGTTAAACCGCTGGCGTTTTATCCAAAATGACCTGGACTGCTTCAAATAAATTATTGGCTACCCAGGTGGGATTACAGGCGAGGAGTCGTTCGCGATCGCGGATGCCGCTAAGAACGGCAATGATGGGAATATCGTGGGCATGGGCGGCGGCCATATCCGCCTCCGTATCCCCAACCATCCAGGTGGATTGAGCGGACGGGAGGTCTGCCAAAGCCTGACCCATGAGTCGGGGCTTTTCGACTATGTCGGCTGCTTTGAGATGGTCATCGGGGATGCAATAGCGGTGCTGGGGGGCAAAGAAGCGCTCTAGATTGTGGTGTTTTAAGGCTTGGTTGAGGGTTTGGTTGCGGCGCATGGTCATCACCACCAGCTCATAGCCTAAGCTTTGGAGGTGCTCTAGGGCCGCGATCGCCCCTGGCAAGACTTGGTCGTAAATCAGATAGGGGGCATTGTGCACCGTCTCCCGTCGTAACCGCGCAAAGTAGCGGGCCTGATCATCATGGAGACCCGAAAATTGACCAATTTGCCGTTCTGGGATCTGGGCTCGCTTCAACCGCCAAAAGTCCGCCTTTGAGAGTACCGTTAGCTCTTGACCTATTTCTTGTACTTGCTTCAAGCAATCCTGGTACACCTGGTAGTACCGCTCTGACACATCCATAATCGGACCGTCAAAATCGGTGAAGATACGTTTCATCGTGATGACACTCCCCAGGTGATGGCGTGAATAAAGGCAGAGTAACCCACAGGGAATCGACCGTTACGACCACTATGCCATCTCTATGATCGGGTCATAGGTTGCCCCGCTGCTGTTGCTGTCGCTCAATCGCCTCGAATAAGGCCTGGAAATTCCCAGCGCCGAATCCTTCAGCCCGTTGGTGCTGATTTTCTGGCCCTTGGGCTTGACGCTCAATCAATTCCAGAAAAAAGGTGGGTTGGGGAAATAAGGGCTCGGTAAAGGTTTGGAGTAGGCGGGCTCGGGGGGTTTCCGGAGCCCAATCGACCAAGATTTGTTGCTGGGCGATCGCGGCCCAGTCCGACGCAGCGACCCAAAATTCTGGCCGCTGAGAA
>JAQCKL010000533.1 GCA_027592485.1 Cyanobacteriota bacterium | reverse complement strand
GCTGCTGCAACTGCCCGATCAAACCCTTGAGGTGATTTTGGGTGCTGCCGATCGCTTAGTGGAAGTGCTGATTACAGGGGTCTTAACCCTTTATCTCCTGCTCCATGGGGATGAGTTTTGGGGCGGCCTCTTGGGCTGGCTCCCAGGGGATGCTGGGGGCAAAGTCCGCCTTGCCTTCCAGGAGCAATTTAAAAACTATTTTGTCGGCCAAGCCACAGTTGCCCTACTGATGGCGGTGGTGCTCACGCCGCTATTTTTTGCCCTCAAAATTCCCTATTGGTTAGTCTTGGGGATTGGGATCGGTAGCCTCACCCTGATTCCCTTTGGGGACACCGTAGGCATCTTGACGGCAGCGATTGTGGTGAGTTTTCAAAGTATTTTGACGGGCGGCGAGGTGATTGTACTGGCCTTGACCGTCGATCAACTCATTGACACGGCGATCGCGCCCAAAATTTTTGGCAATCTGATTGGCCTCAACCCCGTCTGGATTTTGCTGTCCTTGCTACTGGGGGCACAATTGGGCGGATTTCTGGGGCTGGTGTTGGCCGTTCCTCTGGCCGGTTCGCTCAAGCGACTCTCTAATGAATGGATGCCTGACGCCACGCCTCAGGGGTAAATGAGTATGGCATTCGCTGACCTCCCAGTCGTGCGGGCTATCTCCCTGAGCTAACCCGATAGCCCAGCGCGACTGGGGTAGCGATGCAGCAACGTAAAAAAGTAATTGAAGTCAAAGCTGCGGGGATCTAAACGGCTCCCAGACCGATCAACCCTCTGGTGGGTGGTAATGCGGTTGTCAGGAATATTGCTGTTAGAGAGTAACCAGGCCGCTGATTCATACTGGGCTTGGGTGTAGCCGCTGTGGCTCCTGCCGTTACCGCGACCATCACTGGGGGTCTCAAAGGAGATGTGGTAAGCAAAGTTATTCACCGACGGCGGGAAATTCGGATTGGTGCGCACCGTCTCAGGACCATTGGGACCATCGAAGACAGAATTCCCGGCCCCATAGGCGCGGTTTTCGGGAGGGACAATGTAGTAGATGGTGCCATTCAAGCCAATCAAGGTGTGATAGCTAACCTGATCCGCATCATTGGCGTGGTAGTTGCTAAATAGATTGATGGCACTCTGGGCGGACCCGACGGTTTCATGGAGCACTGCAATAAAGGCATTGCTGACCGGATTGCCGTAGGCATCGGTGCTGTAGCGATCGCCATAATTACTGGGGTCAGCCAGGGCAATTTCTTGGCGGGGCTGGTAGTTCGGGGCCGTTTGGGCGACCTGAATGGGCGAGGTCGAGACAAAATCTTGGCTTGCCTGGGCATCGGCAGGGATGAGGCTGGCGATGACCGCGTGACCCATCTCAGGTAAGCCTGTCACCGTATCCACCGCCATTAGTCGATGAAAAGACGGCCCAAATAACGCTAACAATAAGGTCAACGCGCCGCCTAAAATGCCTGTCCACTGCCAAGTTTGTCGCTGCCCCATGGCTAATCCTCACGTTCCCAATCTGGATTGACCGCAATCGGGCGTACCCGTGCTGGGCTTATTTTGCCTGAGGAGTCACAATGTAGGCGAGATGTTAATTTTTGTTTCACGACTTACCAGGAGGACCACCGATCGAGGGCGCGTTTGCCCCCCCAGCGGTTAGCAATTTCGTCATCATAGTCGTCTGCGAGCTTCACCACCGTATTGACGGAATAAGCCAGCTCGATCTGATCACAGGTAGAACCCACCAGGCTATGTTCAAAGACGACGTCGTTCTCAGAGTCCAAGGCAAATCGACCGAAGCGAATGCCATTGTTTTCCCTGAGCAGGTAATAGGCTAAGTCAGGCGTGATCTCAACATCGGTAACCACATAGGAGCGGGTCGTAATCAGCGCGTCCTCCCCTTCCCAGGGCATCACCCGGGTCGAGGCCACCGCTGAGCCAAAGTTGATAATAAAAAGCGGTTCATCACCGAAGGTTAAGACACTCCCCCCAAAGAGTTCGTACATCCAAGGGCTAATGCGTTCATAACAAGCTTGCTGAGCTGAGGTCTGGAAGTCCATGGAATCTGCAGGAGGGCGATCGCGTCTCAATTCTCTCATCTTCTTTACCCCTCTAGGATCAAGCGCTCCGGGGATAGGCAAGGGATTCATCTCCATGAGAGGCTGTTTAAAAAGTCCTCTACCCTTGATTGAGTGACAGGGCTTACCCAGAACCGGCAACGATGGCATCAAGGGTTTAGCCTCTGTACTGACCGTTGCCAGTCCTATCGAATACCGGCATACCCTCTTTTCAAACCGCCTCTGAACAGGATTGATTTAACCCATGGCTGAGGTTCCCCCTGGCGCTGCTTCCGCTTCTGACCTGGCCGCAGAGCTGGATGCAGTGGTCCAAGATTTTGACGATTTGCAGACCGAGCTGACCTATCGCCAGGCCCAGGGTACCCTTCAAACCCTGCTCAATCGCCTCACCCTCACCCCCCGAGAGACCACTGATCTGCAGTCGGAGGTCCAGCAACTGACGGGCTTACTCACCAAGCTGGAGCAGGCGGTCATCCAGATTGCTGTCTTTGGGTTGGTGGGTCGGGGTAAGTCCTCCCTGTTGAATGCCCTGTTGGGGAGTGACGTCTTTGCCACCGGCCCCACCCATGGGGTTACCCAGCAATCAGAAATGGCCCCATGGCAGGTGCGCCAGGAAGAGATCGCAGCGGGCCAAAGCATTTGGCGAGTGAGTCCGCAAGTCCCTGATCAAGTCCCCGGTCAAGTCCCCGGTCAAGCCCGCATTGAGCTTATCGATACCCCCGGCCTCGACGAGGTGAATGGGGCCGTGCAGGAACAACTGGCACAGCAGGTGGCCCAGTCGGCCGACCTGATTTTATTTGTGGTAGCGGGGGACATTACCCGCCGCGAATATGAAGCCCTGGAGGCCCTGCGCCAAGTCCACAAGCCCATTTTGTTGGTGTTCAACAAGGTCGATCAGTACCCCGCAGCGGATCGCCAAGTCATTTTTGAGGTGCTGCGGCAGCATCGGCTGCAGACCCTGATTGCCCCTGAAGCTATGGTGATGGCAGCGGCGGCTCCCCTCGTCGCCCAGGCTACCCGCCGTGCCGATGGTCGTTTGATCACCCGTATGGAACGGGGCACCCCCCAGATCACCGATCTCAAACTCAAGATTTTGGATATTTTGCAGCGGGAAGGACTGGCCCTGGTGGCCCTTAATACCCTCCTCTATGCCGATGAGCTGAACGACACCATCCGTGAAAAAAAATTAACCTTGCGCGATCGCGCTGCGGAGGAGGTGATTTGGCAGGGGGTCATGGCCAAGGCGATCGCCGTCGCCCTGAACCCCATTACCGGTATTGATGTGCTGACCGGGGGGG
>JAQCKL010000532.1 GCA_027592485.1 Cyanobacteriota bacterium | reverse complement strand
ACGCTGAACAATTTGGCGGTTTTGCAATCGGCTCAAAATCAATTGCGGGATGCCGAGGCCAGCTACCGCGAAGCCTTGCAGATTAGCCGCGATCTGGCGGCGGAGAACCCCAAGGCCTATTTGCCCGATGTGGCCACGACGCTCATCAACCTGAGCATTTTTTACTTGCAAGCCCAGCCCGATCGCGATCAATCCATTGCCCTAGCCTTAGAGGTGCTGGACATTGCCCAGGGCTTTCAGGAGATTCCCAGGGTCATGAACGATGCCGCCAAAGCCGTCCAGGTCTTGCAGGCCCATAATTGGGAGGGTCTACCACCCCCCGAAGAATAGGGAGGGAGGCTATTGGCTCTGCCGCCGCTGCCAGTCATCGGTCAACACCCATACCCCCAATTCTCCTCAATCTCTTGAATAACGATTATGGGTCTGCTCCCTATCAATGGCTGGGCTTGACCTGCCGGGGCGTCAAGATCGCTAGGGTCAGGCCGGCAAACACCAGGACGGCCCCGATCATTTCCCAGGGGCTGAGGGATTCCCCCAGGAGGGCCACCGCAAACCCCAGGCCAAAAATCGGCACCAGCAGCGAAAACGGCGCGACCCGATTGGGGGAATAATGCTGCACCAGGTAGGCCCAGAACCCAAAGCACAGCAGGGACGAAATTAAGCCGGTGTAGAGGATGGCCCCCAGACCGAGGGGGGTGAGCGATCGCACCGCCTGCCATTGCCCCGTCTCCACCATCAGCGATAGCCCCAGCAACGGCAACGGTGGAATCAGCGCCATCCACACCAGCAGCCGAAAGCCATTGGTGATTTGGGATTGCTTAATGCAAATATTGCCCGTGGCCCAGGACAGGCTAGAACAGAGCACCAAGAGTAACCCCAAGAGCTGGGTTTGGCCCTCCTGGGCAGCAGCGATCGCCCCCATCCCCACCAGCGCCAGACCCACCCCCAGCCACTGCTGCGGTCGCGGCACATCCCGCAGGATCACCGTCGAGAGCAGTAGGGTCATCAACGCCTGGGACTGCACCAAAATCGAGGCCAAACCCGGCGGCACACCGGAGTCCATGCCGATGTAGAGGCAGCCAAACTGCATGACGCCCATGGCCATGCCCACCGCCACAATCCAGCGCCAGGGCATGTCCCGGCGGGGCAGCAAAAATACAGCGGGGAAGGCAATCACCACAAATCGCAGGGCCGCAAAGAGCAGGGGGGGGAAGCTGCCCAGCCCGACTTTGATCACGACGAAGTTAAAGCCCCACAGTACCGCCACTAAGACGGCCATCAGGGTATGGAATGGGGTCATGTATGGTGGCGGCGCAGGGTGATCACCCCCTGCAGATCGGGGGCAAAGCCCCATTGCGCGTAAAAGGGAACCATCTCAGGTAAGCACTGAAGATCGATATGCTGCACGGCCCGTAGCTCTGGCAGGTTGATCACAGTATCCATTAGATAACGCCCTAACCCTAATCCCTGGATCGATTCAGCCAAGATGATGTCATCCAGTCGGGCTTTATAGACAAAATCCGTCAGCACTCGGGCAAAGCCAATCAGGCGATCGCTGCGGTCGTCACAGAGACCCACCACAATGTCGCTGTGGGCCAGCATTTTGCGAATGTCTTTGACGGTACGGTCCTTGGTCCACCAGGCGGTTTGGTACAGGGCGTAGAGATCTTGAATGTGGTCTTCATTGAGCTGGCGGATGATGGCGATCGCCATGGGGGCGGTGATAATCCTGGACAATGGGCGGAACCGGTCCATTGTCTGGCAGGCGGGGATCTGGGGTAGGTGTTCCAGACGACATCAAGTGTCTACTTGCGGTCGGTTTGCAGCAGCCCGTCTTTACCCCACATGTCGTCGGCATAGTCTTGAAAGAAAATCGTCACCGCCTCTGGTGGCAAGCCGTAAGTCTCTTGAAAGGCGGCAGTAATCCGCTGCATTAATAATCTGCGTTGTGCAGCAGACCGACCTGAGGCTTGTTGAATTGTGATGATGGGCATAGGGATAACGGGGCTTATTTTCCGCCCTTAATCATCCCATTCCCCTCTGCCCCATAGGGGCCAGCACCGTAAAAACAGGTCAAGGTCGTAAGCGCTAGGGTAGACCCGTAAACCGAATCGGAGAGGCCGATGAAACGCCGCGACCTCGACTACGTGGTGATTACTCTGCTGGTGGGCAGCAGCATCTATGTGTTTGCGACCGGCCTGGTGGCCGACACCATGGGGTTGCACCATTTTGGCCTCCACAGCCAGGTGGGGTACCTGTGGATGTCCCTGGCGGTGATGCACCTGATTCAAACCTGGGTGCGGGTCAAGGCCTTTGCCCGCAATCGCTTCCGTCCGGCCAAATCATCCCTAGCCACCCATTCTGCCCTAGGGGCGCAAGGTTTTGCGCCAGCCCCACTCCCTAACGCCCCAGAGAGTACGGCCCAGGTCCCCAAGCCATCGGCCCACCCACCCTTTGGTAAAAAACGGCGCTATTTTCTACTGGCGATTTTGGCGATCGCCACCGGCATTGGCTTTGATCGCCTCGTCACCCCCAGTGACTCAGCCTCGCTGGCCGATGTCGACAACGATGTGGGGTTGCTCTACCACCGCTGGAGTCAGCCCGGTTACGGGGAAGCGATCGCCACCATCCTCAACTGGGGTCAGCAGCCCCCCCTCTACAAAACCTATCCCGACTCACCCCCCCTTGACCTGCCGCCCCCAGCCCTAGAGGGGGTGAGTACCCAAGACTTGACCGCGACGATATTGAAGCGGCGATCGCACCGCAACTACAACGCCAGTAAGGCATTGCCGCTGCTCCAGCTTTCCCAGGTGCTGCACCTGGCCCAAGGCATTACCGATGAGAACCGCGACTTTCGCACCGTGCCCTCTTCTGGAGCCCTGTATCCCCTGGAAATTTATGCGATCGTCCATCGGGTAGAAGGGCTGGAGCCGGGGCTGTACCACCACGCTATTCAGCATCACCAATTAGAGCTAGTGAAAGCGGGGGATCTGCGGCAGCCCTTGATCAAAGCCGGTCTCAGCCAAGACTTTTTGGGGGAGGCCCAGGTGTGTTTTGTGGTTTCCGGGATTTTTCAGCGCACCCGCTGGAAGTACCACGAGCGCACCTATCGCTATGTCCTGATGGAGGCCGGGCACCTGGGGCAGAACCTTTACCTGGCCGCCACCGCGTTAAATTTGGGCGTCTGCGGTATTGGCGCTTTCTTTGACGATTCGCTGAATGAGTTGCTCAATCTTGATGGCCAAACGGAAGCAGCCGTGTATTTGGTGACGGTGGGGGAAAGGGCTTAGGAATGCGAACCAAACCTCGTCTAACTTGAAACCTGGAGTTCCCCTCACCCTTTTCTTGCATGCCGCAGGCGCTAAGCCCT
>JAQCKL010000015.1 GCA_027592485.1 Cyanobacteriota bacterium | reverse complement strand
ATTTTAATAAAGCCCCATAATTAAGTAAATCCTTATGACTGTTAAGCAATGTCCTCTGTGTTGTAAAGTCTCGGCAAGTCATCTAGAAAATGTACCAGGCCATAAGCTGAATTTATTGTATGAGAAATTAGGTATTTATAATGCTATAAAATCTGAAAAGCTAGATTATTTTGGATGTAGTTTTTGTGATCTTAAATTCTTCGATCCGTTAGAAGCAGGTGATGAAGATTTTTATGTTAGCCTCCAAAATTTTGATTGGTATTACATGAATGAAAAGGAAGAGTTCAGAATTGCTTTAAATTGGTTAGGTAATAATCATAAAGTACTTGATGTTGGAGCTGGCCGAGCAGCATTTTCTGCATATCTTGATAAAGATAACTATATAGGTCTTGAGTTTAATGATGCCGCCATCCGAAAAGCCAATGCTTTAGGAGTCAATCTTCTCAAGGAATCTGTTGAAGAACATGCAAAAGCCAATGGCAAAAAGTATGATTCTGTTGTGTCTTTCCAAGTATTGGAGCATCTATCCTCTCCCTGTTCTTTCATTCAAGGATGCATTGATTGTTTAAAGCCTGGCGGAAGACTTATCTTATCTGTTCCGTCTCAAGATGGATTTGCAAGTTTGTCTAGCAACCATACACTAGATATGCCGCCTCATCATGTAACCCATTGGTCTGAAAAAACCTTAAGAGAAGTAGCAATCATATTTGGATTAAAGTGTCTGTCTATTGCGCATGAACCAGTTGCACCCTATCACTATCAATGGGCAAAGTCTTTAGTTATTCAATCCTGGATAAAGAAAAAATTAGGAATCAAGCATCGTCTGCTTGAAGATCGCCTGGTAGTAGAGTTGATCGAACGTATATCCAACAAGCTAAGTACCCAATTAGATATAAACCTGTCGAAAATCAAAGGCCATACTGTTGTTGCAGTCTATGAAACAGCTAAGTAACTTGGTATGATTTTTGTTAACCTGGCTTGTGGTGAGTCATTTGTATCTAGACATGATTGGGTGAATTTAGACTATTCTTCTAATCATACATCAGTAATACGAGCTAATCTTTTAGGGAATCTTCCGCTAAGAAACAACTCAGCTAGGGCTGTGTACTCTTCGCATTTTATAGAACATATTCCAAGAGCTAAGGTTTTATCTTTCTTGAAAGAGTGTTACCGAGTATTAGAAGCTCAAGGATTAATAAGACTAGTTCTACCTGATTGGGAAAACTTATGTCGAGAGTATTTAAGTTGTCGAGATCAGGGTGAGCATAGCAGGGGCGATTTTCTCATGCTTGAGATGCTTGACCAGTGTGTTCGGCTATATCCTGGTGGACTACTTGGTGATTACTTTGACTATCTGAAAAGCCATGCTCATGAGCAGCCGGAAATGCTTGAATATATTAAACTCCGCTGCGGAGAAGATTTGAATCTAACTGCCGATTTATATTCTCTTGTGGCTAATTTTACCGATTCTGAAGCACCTTCCTCCCAGAGTTCAGCGTCTAGAATAGTCAATCTCATGACTCACCCAGACCGACTGATGAGTCGCCTTCAAAGGAAATTCTCTACGTATCGCATTAAACTGGCTACTGCCCTGCTGCCAAAACCATTCCGCGAACAAAATGTAAGCTATGCCTCCATTGGTGAAAGACATGCCTGGATGTGGGATTTTTATGCTCTGAGTCAAGAGCTTGAACGGGCTGGATTCCATCACATCAAACGGCTTTCTTGCGACACAACTGAAATCCCTGATTTCCCCCTGATACCCCTTGATATGACCGTGGAGGGTTATCCCCGGAAGGGACAAGGTTCTATGTACATAGAAGCCAGGAAGTGAGAATTTATGAAAGCAATTATTCTTGCTGGTGGCTTAGGAACCCGCTTATCTGAGGAAACTCATTTACGACCTAAGCCAATGGTAGAAATCGGCGGCAAGCCAATCCTTTGGCATATTATGAAGATTTATTCAACCTATGGTATCAACGATTTCATTGTTTGTTGTGGTTATAAAGGCTACGTTATCAAAGAATACTTTGCAAATTATTTTTTACATACCTCTGATGTGACTTTTGATATGGTAGACCACTCTATTAAAGTACATCAGCAGAAAACTGAACCCTGGAAAGTTACGCTGGTTGATACTGGTGAACACACTCTGACAGGAGGACGCTTGAAGCGAGTATCGTCCTACCTTCAAGGAGACGAGACATTTTGCTTTACCTACGGCGATGGTGTTGCCAATATTGATATTGACAGGCTAGTAGAATTTCATGGCCAACATGGCCATTGGGCCACTGTTACTGCTGTACAGCCTCCAGGGCGGTATGGTGCGTTGCAGCTTAATGACGCTATGGTGACCGGTTTTGCCGAAAAGCCACCAGGAGACGGTGGTTTGATTAATGGTGGTTTTTTTGTGTTATCGACAAGCTGTCTTGATCTGATTGAGAACGATACGACTAGTTGGGAGCAAGAGCCTTTAACTCAGTTGGCTCTCAAAGGAGAGTTAATGGCTTTTAAGCATTATGGATTTTGGCAGCCCATGGATACTCTGCGCGACAAAAAATACTTAGAAACCTTATGGAGTCAGGGTTGTGCTCCGTGGAAAGTATGGTGATTCACGCCTCACTCTGGAGAGATACGCCTGTCTTTGTCACTGGACACACTGGCTTCAAGGGTTCCTGGCTGTCACTCTGCTTATCTAAGTTAGGCGCTAAAGTTCATGGCTATGCGATAGAGCCTCCAACAAAGCCCAACTTATTTGAGGTGGCTAATGTTGTCAACGCGCTCACATCCCACGTCAGCGCTAACCTCCTAGACTTTAATGTTCTTCATCAAGCCTTAAACACAACCCAACCTCGCGTTGTGTTTCATTTAGCGGCTCAGCCCTTAGTAAGGGTCGGTTACGCTGAGCCGCTAGAAACATTGTCTACTAATATTATGGGCACTGCACATGTATTAGAGGCTATTCGTAGTGTGCCGTCCGTAGAGGCTGTGGTGATCGTCACAACGGACAAGGTTTACGAAAACAAGGAGTGGGTTTACCCCTATCGAGAGATCGATCCTTTAGGTGGCCATGACCCTTACTCAGCTAGTAAAGCCGCAACCGAACTCATCGTTGCAAGTTATCGGTCCAGCTTTTTCAATGCGACCATTGGGGATTCCCCTAAGGTCGCAACAGCCCGAGCCGGTAATGTGATTGGCGGTGGTGACTGGGCGAAAGATCGACTCATTCCAGACTGTTTGCGCTCTTTTGAAAAAGGCGAAGTAGTTAAGATTCGTTATCCAGACTCTATTCGACCTTGGCAGCATGTACTTGAATCCCTATCTGGTTATCTGCTCCTAGCAGAAAAGCTCCTTGGCCCCGATGCAAATAGGTATACTTGTGCTTGGAACTTTGGCCCTCCAAGTGATGAGCAGGCAGCTGTGAAGGACGTAGCAGAAAAGATTGCTGATTGCTGGGGGTGTTCAGAGCAAGTAGAGATTTTGGCCTCCAATAGTAACCCCCATGAATCTGGACTGTTACAGCTGGATTCGACCCGCGCGCGCGTGAATTTAGATTGGCGCATGCGCTGGCCACTAGAGTGTGCGATCGAGGCGACTGTCGCTTGGCACCAGGCTTGGTTAAGGGGAGAGGATATGTATACGTTTACGCTGAAGCAAATTGAGACTTATCAAACCCAAGATTGATGGCAATGTCTAAAATTACAACTGTTTGTAGATGAAATTGTTTGTTACAGGGGGCACTGGATTTATTGGTTCTCACTTTCTTATGGTTGCTTTGCAAGCAGGACATGAGATTTACGCGCTAAGGCAGGCTTCAAGCCAACCCCGTTTGCTATTACCCCTTCAACCAACTTGGTTAGAGGGAAAGCTTACAGATAATTGGTCTCATACTTTAGACAAGTGTGACGCTTTAGTCCATTTAGCTGCCGCTGGTGTGGACCCAGTATTCAGCGATTGGCAAACGATATTTTCTGTGAATGTTAGCCAGTCATTAGGTCTGTGGTTGCAGGCCAAACAAGCTGGAGTCAAAAGGCTAGTGGTTTGTGGCTCTTGCTCTGAGTATGGCTACAGCGGTGAGCAATATGATTTCATTCCGACGACTGCACCGTTACAACCCACAAATGCCTATGCAGCATCAAAAGCATCAGCAAGCCTAGCTGTCATTGGTTTTTCTGTTCAAATGGGTTGGGAAGTGGTTTTGCTAAGGCCCTTTCATGTATATGGAGAGGGGGAAGCGGATTATAGACTATGGCCATCCTTGCGAAGTGCTGCATTGGCGGGGGAAGATTTTCCGATGACTGCTGGTGAACAGGTTAGGGACTTTATGCCTGTGGAGCAGGTAGCCAAGCACTTTTTGTGGGCCTGTGAGCGTTCCGATATTCAACCTGGGAAATCGATGATTGAGAATCTAGGTACAGGTAATCCGCAAACTGTACGTCAGTTTGCAGAATTTTGGTGGAGTCACTGGCACGCAACAGGACAGTTACTGTTTGGCAAAATCCCCTATCGAGCTAATGAAGTAATGCGGTATGTTCCACTTGTTGTCAGTAAAAAAACATTCTAGCTAGCCTCTCAGTATGAAGAAATATCTTGTGAGCGGCATACCTATATCTGATAGCGGAGTGGGGAGGCTAATGCAAAAAATGGTTCCAGAAGCAAAGGAAAAAGGATATGAATTTATAACCTTACCTGTGCTGGGGTCTATTAAGGAAGCGCTAAAAAGACATCAATACAACAAGGCTTTTGAAGAGATAATCCATCGATTATTTGGGCGATTACTATTCGATCTAAGACTGATATTGATCAGGGATTCAGTAATTCTCTTTATTCATCCTCAAATCTCTGGGTTTAAAAACTTACTTCGCCTCATCAAGAATAATAGAGTTTATGTTTACGTCATGGATAATGGTTTTTTCTGTGTGAGATCCTATAACTTAGATCCATACAATCAAGTAGAGTGCTTAAAGTGTGTGGGAGCGCCAGAGAATGTATTGCAGGGTTGCCAGCCATATCCTGCAGCTTACCCTAAGTCATCAAACACGTTGTTCTTGAAGTCTTTAATGACACTTTCAAGGAAAGTAGTATTTTTGGCTCAAAATCAAAATCAAAGGAAAATACTGAAGGCACATTTTGGTGATGATATTGATTGTATAGTGGTAGGCATGAATACTGGTGAAATTCCACTTGCAGATGAACCCGAGATGAATATTTTAGATGAGAACTTGAAATATGATGTTGTCTACCATGGTTCAAGTCATCTGGCCAAAGGAATTTCTTATGTTGTCCAGCTAGCCAGATATCTAAAGGAGGTTTCCTTTTTCGTGCCTGAGAGCAGGGAAAGTTGTGAAATTGCTCTTGGTAGCTTTATTGAATGTGAGAATATTAGCTTTAGAGAGTGTAGATGGGAAAGTGGATTGAAAAGCGCAGTCTCTCAAGCACGTTTAGTGATAAACCCAAGTTTATGGTCTGCATCTATTGAAGGTGCATTACTAAAGTCTGTTTTTTATGGTTATAAGGTTGCCACTGTGGAAACACAATATGGATTTGAAGGTGAGTTGTCGGAGGATATAAATTTAATTCGTCTTCCTCATGACATTTCTCTTGCAGCTAAAATCGTAAAAGATACTTTGACCCATTGTAGCTCAACAGAAGAGCCCAGGGTTTCTCGCTCTAAAATTGTAGATTTTTTGAATCAAAAATCCATTTTTGATGTTATTGATGAGCACCTATTTGAAAACTCACTATAAATATAGAATGCTATCCTTTTCTAGAGAATAAATTGCTATGAATTAGTCAAAATTATTTTTCGAAATATATTCCAAGCGCAATGAAGCAACTCTGGCCTAACTTTATTGAAGGTTGAATATGAAGCCATTTTTTAGTGTGATTACGCCATCGTACCAGCAAGGACATTTTATTGAAGAAACTATTCAAAGTGTTCTTGGTCAGCAAGACCTTAAGTCTGTAGATGTAGAATATGTTGTCTGTGATGGTGGGAGCACAGATCAAACTGTTGATTTGCTTGGAAAATATGAAGGATATCTCAGATGGGTCTCTGAGCCTGATGAAGGTCAAGCAGATGCTGTAAATAAAGGCATTCGCATGACTAGCGGAGACATCATCGCCTGGATAAACTCCGATGATATTTACTATCCGAATACATTTGTAACTGTCCGAAAAATATTCGAAGAGAACTTGGATGTCAATGTTGTCTATGGCCATGCAAATTGGATTGATGAGCTGGGTGGTTTTTTGGCAAAGTATCCTGTAGAGCAGTGGAATTATAAGCGCCTACGAAAAACAAATTATATTTGCCAGCCAGCCGTTTTCTTTAGGCGTACTATTGTGAACGAACTAGGTGCATTAAATATAGATTTGAATTACTGTATGGATTATGAGCTTTGGTTAAGATACGGAGAAAAAACCGCTTTTTATTGTGTTGATGCTGTGCTTTCCGGATCAAGAATATACAGTAGCAATAAGAGTGTGGGAGACAGATTGAATGCTCACCAGGAAGTTAATAGTATGCTTCTCGAAAAAATATCTTACATCCCCACGACATGGATTATCACCTATGCTTTAGTCAAATCAGAGAAAGAAAATAGCCTGGATAGATCTAAGGCTAAAGATCTATACAAGTTAGTCGTGTTGCTGATCTTTAATTCTTTGGCAATGACGATTCGATACAACCCTAAGGGGTTGCCCGAAATCTTGCTGAAATCTTTTTTTTGGTTGCTGTTCCCAACTCAAAAGGCGACGATGGATCCATGGGTTAGGGCAACATGAATGTGTCTGAAATGAGCCTATTTCTCTCTTTGGATTGATGTAAAAAGAAGTACATCTTCCTTGTAAACATTCTGCTTTTTGATTGTGCTTAATTCGAGCGAATGACTTTAGATCTTATTCAAATGCGTATTCCTGCCAAGCTCAAGCAAGCCCTCAAAAAAGCACTTTATGTATTAAGGCTTGTATCTTTTCGCATAACCTCGGGAAATCCTGGCAAGCTATCGATTCTTGAGAAATATGTTGACAATTTAAGGCATGAGTATTCGTTCGGATGTATTGACCACAAAGATTATGCAGACTATTTTTCTCTCCAAAATACTACTGGAGGGAAAAATAATGTTGATTCAATGCTTTGCCGTTATGAGCATTTTCAATCTCCCTGGTTTCAGCGTTGGTCTCAGGAGATGGGGCTTTATAGCTGTGAAGCGCTTCACTTAGGGGCTAAGTTTCATCGGAAGGCATGGGAGTGGTGCGCGATCGCCCAAGCCCTATCAGAACGGGGAATGCTGGAGCCTGGCAAACGAGGGCTGGGGTTTGCGGTCGGTACAGAACCTTTACCAGCTTTGTTTGCTAAGTATGGTGTGTCGGTGTTGGCAACTGATTTAGATGTTCGAGATCGCCGTGCAAAAGCCTGGGCCTCTACCAATCAACATGCCAGTTCTCTAGATAAGCTTTATTACCAGAAAATTCTTGCAAAAGATACTTTTGAGTCTAACGTTGACTTCCAATTTGCTGATATGAAGTCACCTCGTGATATCGAAGGAAAGTTTGATTTCATATGGAGTTCCTGTGCCCTAGAGCACCTAGGCAACTTGATGGAGGGGTTTGCTTTTATTTTCAAGGCCTGTAGGCTTTTAAAGCCTGGAGGCATTTGCGTACATACGACAGAGTACAACATCACATCAAATGACGACACGATTGAATGTGGTCCTAGCGTCATTTATCGTCGTCGAGACATTGAGAACTTAGATTTTTTGTTGAGAAGGTCAGGTTTCTGCCTTGAGAAAGTTGACTTTTGGGCAGGGCGTGACTTGCACGACAGGGTTTATGACACTGAGCCATATTATCAATCCGGTAAGCAGCATATAAAATTACTGCTAGATGGCCATGTGACAACGTCAATGACGCTTGTTATTTATGCATAAGCTATCTTTCGTTATTGTTTTAGGCTCTCGTGCATGTCTCAGAAAAACACTTTACTTGTTAATTTATCTGTCTTGTCGAGTAAGCCAACAGGCATATCGACCTACGCAATAAATCTGGCGAAGGTTCTTTGTAAGCGTGAAGATACGACCTTTCTCAGCTATCAAAGACCTGGATTTGTTCAAGCAAGTTCTCAATGGCGAGCCATTCCCAATGGTCTCAGCACAGACTTTGGTAGAGTCGGACATTTAAAGCGATTACTTTGGGTGCAGTTTCTACTCCCCAGAATATTCGACAAACTCTCCTCTCGCTTGCTGTTTTCACCTCTTCCAGAGGCACCTATTTGCACCGAAATAAGGCATATAATAACTGTCCATGACCTTATTCCTTTGCGTTTTTCAGGGAAAAGATTTTCACCTTTGACCAGTTATTTTAAATATTATGTTCCTAGAGTTTTGCATAGTGCTGAACACATCATTGCCGATTCGGAGGCGACGGCTCAAGACCTGAGTTCTTTTTGCGATATTCCTTCCTCCAAGGTGACAGTGGTTCCACTGTCTTACGATGCTGACAATTTCAATTTCTTGGATTTGCCAACTAGCAACCATTTCGTTTATCTTGGCAGATTCGATATTCATAAGAATATCGAAAGGATAATCAAGGCTTTTTTTGAGTCGAACTTGCATGGAAGTTGCAAGCTTTATTTGATTGGTTCGTTGCAATCTCCTTATCTACCTGGCTTACAAGAATATATTCGGCATCTGGGACTGGCTGATTCGGTTCTCTTTCTTGACTACGTTGCCTACCAGGATCTGCCGACTATTCTCAATCAAGCCCTGGCTTTATTGCAGCCGAGTCTCTGGGAAGGATTTGGGTTGCCTGTTTTAGAGGCGATGGCTTGTGGAACCCCTGTGATTACGTCCAATATCTCGTCATTGCCGGAAGTGGCAGGTGAGGCAGGGATTCTAGTGGATCCGTACAATGTTTCAGAAATCGCATCTGCCATGAAAGAAGTGGCATCTAATCGTCAACTGCGTGACGAATTGCGCTTTAAAGGACTAGAGAGGGCAAAGCAGTTCTCTTGGGACAACACCAGTCAGCTCACCATGAATGTTCTGCACCAATATTTATAAGGATATCGCTTGAAGAAAATCGCGATCGCCCACGAATGGTTCGCTAGCTACGCCGGTTCGGAGCGCGTAGTTGAGCAGATGCTGGCGGTCTATCCCCAGGCGGATCTTTTCAGTCTTGTTGACTTTCTAGACCCCAACCAACGCCGCTTCATCCAGAATAAGCCCGTCCAAACCTCCTTCATCCAAAACCTCCCCTTTGCCCGCCGCGCCTTTCGGCAATATCTCCCCCTCATGCCCTTGGCCGTCGAGCAATTTGACCTGTCAGCTTATGACTTAGTCATTTCCAGTAGCCATGCGGTCACTAAAGGCGTAATTACGGGTCCTGACCAACTGCATCTCTGTATGTGCTATTCCCCCATTCGCTATGCCTGGGATTTGCAGCACCAATATTTGCGAGAGTCAGGGTCGGGCAAAGGGGTAAAAGGTTGGTTAGTCCGCTGGATGCTCCATCAAATCCGGCAGTGGGATTATCGAACTGCGAATGGGGTCGATCACTTTATTGCGATATCCGATTTTATCGCTCGACGAATTTGGAAGGTGTATCGACGACGGGCCACGGTTATCTATCCACCCGTAGATGTGGATGCCTTTGAGGTGACGGCCCAGAAACAAGATTTTTATCTGGCTGCGTCGCGGTTAGTGCCCTATAAGCGGATGGATCTGATTGTCCGAGCTTTTGCTCAGATGCCTGATCGGCAGTTGGTGGTGATTGGCGATGGGCCAGAGATGATGCGATTGCGATCACTCTCCAGCGACAACATCAAGCTGCTCGGCTATCAATCCTCTCCCGTGCTCAAAGAATATTTGCAAGCAGCAAAAGCGTTTATCTTCGCAGCTGAGGAAGATTTTGGGATTTTGCCCGTGGAAGCGCAAGCGGCTGGCACACCCGTGATTGCCTATGGCCGAGGCGGTGCTTTGGAGACGGTGGTTGAGGGCAAAACCGGTTTGTTTTTTGAGCAACAAACGGTTGAACATCTGATCGGAGCTGTTGAGACCTTTGAGGATAAACCGGCTAACTTTGATCCCTGGGTGATTCGTCAGAATGCTGAGCGCTTTTCCGTGCAACGTTTCCAAGGGGAGTTCCAAGCCTTTGTTGAAGAGGCCTGGATGCGGTTTCAGCGTGGGGATGCCCTAGAGTAGAGACGGCACCCTGGTAATGTTCTCTGCACTATGTTTTCTTTGCCACGGGCACTGAGTCCTGCCCTGCTTCCGATCACAACCTTCACCTTAAGATCCCTCTCTACGGCAGGACTGTTACTGATTGCTGATGGAACTGCTTTAGCGGCGGCTGGTCTCGTGAGTGTTTATGTTCGCCTGATCTTCGATGGCCAGTTTGCGCCGCTGTTGTACTGGCAGCTTTCTCCTTTGGTGGGTGGAATGCTGTTGGCCTACGGCGCAGCTGGCTTATATCGGGTGGGGATCAGTCCCGTCGATGAATTGCGGCGGCTTTGTATTACGACCACCACCTTATACCTCTCCCTCGGGGCAGTGGTTTTCTTGTTGCGGGAGGGCGTTACTTACTCCCGAGGCATTTTTCTCATGGCTTGGGGGTTATCCATTGTTTTGGTCTGGGTGGGGCGTATTCTGCTGCGGCAGCTCTGTGCTCGGCAACCCTGGTGGGGTTATCCCGTCCTGGTGTTGGGGGCGGGTAAAACCGGTGAAATGGTTGTCCGAGCCCTGAAGCGGCAACCGGCCCTGGGATTAAAGCCGATCGCCATCTTAGATGATGACCCTGCCAAGCAGTCTGAGGTCGAAGGGGTCCCGGTGATGGGCAAGTTGTCCCTTGCCCCTTATATGGCCCGCGAGTTGGGGGTGAGTCACGCCATTGTGGCCATGCCGGGTGTCCCTCGGGAGCAACTGCTGAGGATTTTAGAGCAGTATGCCCATACGTTTCCCCATCTGTTGATGGTGCCCGATCTGTTTGGGTTTGCCAGTTTGTGGGTCAGCACCAAAGATTTGGGCGGTATGTTAGGCCTGGAAATTCGACAGCGGTTGCTGTTGCCGGGACCGCGCCTGACCAAAGCCATTTTAGATCGGGCCCTGACCGTCCTGGTTGGCATCTTGACGTTGCCCTTGCTGGCTTTAAT
The DNA here is from genome assembly GCA_027592485.1 of Cyanobacteriota bacterium. Taxonomy (GTDB): domain Bacteria; phylum Cyanobacteriota; class Cyanobacteriia; order Phormidesmidales; family Phormidesmidaceae; genus PCC-6406. Next base: position 9,235 of record JAQCKL010000015.1, on the reverse strand, counting down.
TACTTTGCTGGTCTGGTGTGACTCGCCAGGACCGATCTTTTATGGACATCAGCGGTTGGGACAAAATGCTCGCCCTTTTACCGCTTGGAAGTTTCGCTCTATGGTGACGAATGGAGAGCAAGCCCTAGAACAATTTCTGATGGCTAACCCTGATCATCGTCAAGAATGGGAAGAGGAGCGGAAGCTCAAATGGGATCCTCGGGTCACGCGAACAGGGCGTTTTTTGAGGCGGACGAGCTTGGATGAACTGCCCCAACTCTGGAATGTTTTGCGTGGGGAAATGAGCTTGGTGGGTCCTCGACCGATTGTCGGTGATGAAATTCGTTATTATGCCGATACCTTTGAGCTTTATAAGCGGGTTCTTCCCGGAATTACGGGCCTATGGCAGGTTTCTGGACGCAGTGACGTGACCTATGGTGAGCGGGTAAATCTAGACGCTTACTATGTACGGAATTGGTCAGTTTGGCTAGATGTTTATATTTTGACTAAAACGATTGGGGCTGTGCTGCGGGGTGATGGGGCTTATTAAGGGATAGTAAGCTATGGGAGTGATTTCTCTATGCATGAATGACCACGCTTGAACATCTGCCCACGGGTAAACCTCATTCGCCGGGGTTGATGGGGGAGTTTGCTTTTCTCCTTTGTCTTGGCATTCTGCCCTATGTGATGGTGGCGAGTTTAGGGGGAGTGGTGGTATTGACGGGAATCTGTTTAGCGCAGAGCCCGAGGGACATATTTAAACGCCTTTATCAGGTAGGGTTTGCTTGGTTAACGGTACTGCTCATTGTGAGTACGCTTCAGGCGACGTATGTCGGAGAAGCCTCGCTGCAGCTATTGAATTTTCTACCTTATTTTTTGGTATGGTCAGCAATTTCTGGCAGGCTTTTGGCCCACAAATATCCTTGGCGACTGATGGAGCGATGGGCCTGGATTTTAGTCCTAGGCGCTATCCCTGCCTTCCTGGGTGCTGGGGCTGAATATGGACTCAAGCGGCTGGATCCAGTGGCGTTTCCAAGTTTGCTGGTCGCGCTGCCGCCTTTAGATTGGCTGTATACCGGCGTCGCTTCCGATCCCAGGGCCTATGGGCCGTTTGACTCCCCCAATACCCTGGCGAACTATGCAGTGATGGTGTTGGGGCTGGCCTTAGGATTGCTGATGATGACGCTGGAACGATCGTCCCGCCGCTCTCCTCGCCCTGCCGCCAGCGCCTCTGGCCGTCTGGCCCAATCGCCGGCCTTCAGAATCGCGGCCTTAGGGCTCAGTGTCGCGAGTCTCTTGCTGGCCCTGTACTGCTCAGGCTCCCGCAATGGTTACTTAATTGCACTCCTGCTGTTTTTAAGCAGTGCATTTCTCTTTAAAGTCCAACGCTGGATTCGCTGGCTGGGCTTCGGACTGGTGGGCGCGATTATTGCTAGCGTGCTGACGTTTGGGATTGGCGATCGCCCAGTTTCTGGGGCTTGGGTGACGCAGGATCCAAGGGTATATGTATGGCGTTTAGCGCTGCGACACTTCCATGCCAGTCCTTGGTGGGGCAAAGGTTTAGGCAGCTATAAGTTGCTTTACGATGGCAGCGTACCGGGCTACACCGAGATCCCCCATGCCCATAATCTCTGGCTGTCGTTAGCAGCGGAGAGCGGTATTCTAACGACCCTATGCCTGACGATAGCAATAGGTTTAATCTGCTATCGAGTGATCCGACAATGGCAGCAAGTCCAAGGGGTGTCTGCTGACCTGTCGTTGGTCAAAGGTTACTCTTTGACCTTTTTCGCGGTGGTGCTATTTTCACTATTTGATGTGACCCTTTACGATGGCAGAATCAACCTGCTGGCTTGGTTATCCTTGGCCGTTTTGTATGGGTTTGGCCAGGGATTGGGTGACTGTAGGGTCAGCTCAAGGTACGACCCCGATGATGAAAAAATACCTCTGTAATCAGCAACGTCGCGATTAACGGCGCTGCTGATTACAGGGGTATGATTCGGGTGCAGGGGGCTGTCCCGGTTGTGAAGGGACGACGTGATCCCGACTGAGCCTCTATCCAGCGGGTATATTGACAGTCAGATGACCTAGAGGATTCATGGATATCCGCTGGCGCAGCGCTTTTCGCTATCCCCAGACCCAATTTCTATTGACGGGAACTGGTTTGGGGTATCTGGCTTTAGTCGTATTCACGGGGTTTGCTGTTGCCGGAATTTTGGCCGGCGGAGCGATAGCCCTGGCCATGCTGGCGATTTGGTTCCTACAATTTCGCCGCGATCGCCTACCCATAACCAGTAATCTGCTGGAGCCCGAGGTGATGCTAGAGCGGTTGGATGGGATTGCGGCCCGGACGCTGCCTGGCGTTCAGCCCGATGAATGGATTCAAGCCTATCGATGGGCGACGGCGAGTCAGCAGGCAGCGGCTCAAATTGCTGAGCGGGATGCCCTGCTGGTGCCGGATTTAATGGAAACGTTGTATACCGTCGAGGGGCTAGCGGCCCAAGTCGCCAGTAGTGTCGCCGCCCGCAAACAAGTGCAGACGGAGCAGTATCGCCATCTCACCCAGCAGTACTTACAGGAGAGCAGCGATCGCCTGCAAGCCACCCATGATCAGCTCCAGCAGCTCCGCGACCAGATTGTCTTAGCCCAACTCACCAGCGATGGTGCTGCCGACACCAGCCTGCCTGATCGTCTACAGCTCTTGATTGACGCCAATAAAACCACCTTAAAAGCTTCTAATCATGACCGTGCCTAACTGCCTTTTCTCCCTTCAATCCTGGTTTTCCCGTTCTCGGCGGCGCTTTGTGGTCTGGCTAGTGGCGGGCCTGAGTCTGACCTTGCTATGGGGATGCTTTGGCGGGGGCGGCATCGGCAATGTGGACTCTCCTGAAGCAGCGGAACAGGTGCTGCTGGACAAGGTCCTGCCCAGCATCGAGATGAGCGAGGAATTTATCCCGGATCAGATTGCTCAAAGCTATGCCACCGACAGTATTCGTGAGCCGTTGCCGGATATTGAGGACTTTCCCCTGTACGCGGCCAACCCAGGGGGCAGCGGCGTCTATCTAGAGATTTTTAGCTCTTCCGAAAAGGCCAATATTGACAAGCAAAATGAGCGCTGGCTCGTCGAGGTGGCGGAAGCCTTTAATCAGCAGCGGGTGACCACTGCCTCCGGGCAACCGATTCAAGTGGGGATTCGCAAAATCCCCTCGGGTACGGCGGCGCGGCTGTTGGCAGCAGGGACAGTACAGCCTGCGGGCTATTCGCCTTCCAATGACCTGTGGGTCGAAATGCTCAAAGCCGAGGAGGTGGCCATTACCCCAGTGGTCGAGCGGCTGGTGCCCAACACGGCTGGGTTTGTGATGCAGAAAGCCGCCTACGATCAGTTAGGGGGCAATGTCACCTTTGACCAAGTGATCGATGGGATGATTTCCGGGCAGTTGACGGCTGGGTATCCCAACCCTTACACCAGCTCCACCTCCCTGAATTTGCTCTATAGCTTGTTTTGGCGGGCGGCGGGCCACCAAGGCGATGGCGGGGCGCTGACCCTGGCGGATTTAGAATCCCCTGAGGTGAATTCGGTCTTTAGCGCCTTTCAGCAGCAGGTGCTAATCACCACGACGACGACCCTAGACTTGCAGGAAATCTTCATTCGCGAGCCTGACAAACTCCAGGCATTTCCATTGGAGTACCAGAACTACCAGAGCCTGATTCAGCTACCGGGGTTTGAGTCCGTTGAGTTTGTGCCCTTTGGCATTGCCCACAACAATCCGCTGGTGGGTTTTGGCTGGAATTCACCGGATCAGGCCGCTGCCTTAACTGCCTTTGGAGAATTTGCCGCTTCCCCGGCAATGCAGCAATTAGCTACTACCCAGGGTTTTGAAGCCACACCCTATTTACAGGGTGCTGACCAGCCCCCGATTCCCTCTGGGGAGGTGCTGACGGCGGCGCAGTCCTACTGGAAGGCGCGGAAGGATGGGGGCCGCACCGTTTACCTGATGACGGTCGTAGATACCAGTGGCTCGATGGATGGGGAACCATTGGCAGCGGTGAAGGAGGGACTGAAAATTGCCAGCTCGACCATTAATGCGGGCAACTATGTGGGGTTGGTCACCTTTGGCGATCGCGCTGTTTCCCGCGTGCCCCTCCAACCCTTTGATCAGCTTCAGCATCAGCGGTTTTTGGCGGCGATCGATACCCTCGTGGCCGATGGCAGCACGGCCATGTACGACGCTACCCTGGTGGGCTTGGCTGAGCTGATGAAGCAACGTCAGCAGGATCCGGAGGGGCTGTTTTATCTGCTGCTGCTGACCGATGGGGATGCTAATCGGGGCTATAGCTTTGGGGAAGTGAAAAGTCTCCTGGCCTATAGTGACATTCGGATTTACCCGATCGCCTATGGCCAAGTCAACGAAGCCGAACTCCAGGAGATTGCGGCGTTGCGAGAATCGACGGTGCAGGCGGGCAACCCTGAGAATGTGCAGGACTTACTCAAGGGTATTTTCCAAACCAATTTGTAATGGTGGGCTGGGGCAGTGTAATTCCCCCTAGGTCAACAGGTCCCATGACTGCGGGTGATACGGGGACCTGATGCTTGCCATCGTTAGAAGTGGGAGATCGATGTGTCTAACAGCTTTTTAGCAGTCGCCCGACAAGGCAAAAATGGCTTGGGTCGTTATGGCCTCACCATCGTCCTCTGTTTTGGCCTCACCCTTGGGGTGATGGTTCTCGCTATGCTGCCGATCATCATCGCCCTGGCGATCCTGGGCCTGGATCCCCAGGCAAGTCTTGAGGCTCTGATGGTCAATCCGTTTGGCTTTAGCCTTTTCAATACAGTGATCAGTGTCTTGATGGTATTTGGTCTCTGGCTGGCGTTCCGCAATATTCACCGACGCCCGCTTCTAACCCTGATTCGGGCCGACCAAACCATTCGCTGGGCTCAAATTGTTAAGGGTGCGCTGGTGTGGTCTGGGCTGGGGCTGCTCAATATGGGGGGATTAGCGCTTCTGAATCCGGGCCGCTATCAGGTCACCTTTGTGGCCCAAGACTGGTTTCAATTTTTGATTCCAGCGCTAATCGCGATTCCGGCGATCGCCCTATTCCAGGGATTAGTTTACGCTTACCTGCTACAGGGGCTGGGGCTGTTGATTCGCCAGCCGGTTTGGCTGGCGATCACCATCGCCCTAACGACTGGATTGCTATCCCAATTGGGCCAACCGGCCAGTGTCATCATAGGCATGATCGCGATCTCCACGGCCTGGTTGATGGTGTGGATAGTACTGCAGAATCAGGGTATAGAGCTATTACTGGGGCTCTGCATGGCCCAGTCAGCCTTGTCACTATTGGTGTTGACGTCGCCGGATGCCCCAGCGGCATTCCCCGCGCTGCTGTTGCGGGTGGATCCAATTCCTGATTTAGCCGCAATAATCACTCGCTTAATGACCATGGCCCTGTTCTATGGCATCTGTTTGGGTCTGCCTTGGCAGCGACGGTGACCGCAACGAATAACCATGGGTAGGGGTGACGGTGTCCTATCCATGGCTCAATCCGGCGTAAACGATTCATCCTGCAAGCGGGCATTGCTGATGGGAGCGAGGGGAGCGGGTCTTGTTGGTCCAAGGGTGTTGTCGGTCTGTTGCGGATGGATGAATGGCGGGTAAGCTACTGGCACTAATGGCCATTGCTAGTTGGGAGCCACACCGCTGCCGACTAGCAATGGCCAAGGCCGGGGTGGCATTGAGGGGTGTGCGTGACCGCACGAGTGAAGCTACAGAATCAATTGGGCTCGATTGAGAATCGTCGCCTTTCCCTGCTGTTGTGGCCATTGCTGCAAGTTAAGCGGATTTTTGACGCGCTCTACCAGACCTTTTTGGCACTGATCTGGTCAGAGTTGACGGGACGCCCGACCCTGGCGGGACCGATGCAGTTGGGGGCGCTGTTCCTGTTATTTTGCGGTTTGTCGCTGATTATCTTTTATCTGCGTGCCTACGAAGCGATCATTTTTTTGGCCTTGGTGGGTATCTGGTGGTGCGATCATCAGTGGGCGCGTTGGCAATATCACCATCGCCGCCAGCGGACCCAAGTGACCCTGACCATTCAGCCTGAGGTTTGTCTCTACCGCCTGTCTACCCCAGGGCAACACATTACCCACCGCCAGTTTCACCCCGATCGCATTCTCCAGATTTGGATTGCCCGGACAGCAATTTTAGGCGGTGCGTTTCAGTCAGCAGTGGCGGAACGGTGGCGGGTCACCCTTTACCTGCAAGACCACAGCCAACTGCGCATGTATGAGGAGTCGAACCCGCGAGTGGCGCTGCGCCATGCCCAAACGATTGCCGCTGCACTACCGGGAACCCCAGTGAAATTTGTCGATAGTACCGGCAATAGCCCTTATGCCGTGAACCTGCCCAAGTTTCAGTTGGCGGAGCGTTATCACCGTCGGGAAGTGCCAGATCTGCAAGCCCAACGGATAGCTCAAGGCTGGCAACTGCGCACCCAATGGTCCCACGCTAGCTTCAAACTGGTGCTGAGACGGCTATTTGAGTCGGTGGGCTTTCTGTTGTTTGTGCTGTTAGTGACGGAAGGGATGGAGAATTTTGGGGCGTTGCTCCATGGGTCGGCACTGTTGTATAGCGATCAGGAAGCGACCCGGCTGATGTTGATTGAGGCGGTCAGACAGTTGAATTTGACCCCAGATTGGCCTGATTTGGCGGAAGCGGCGATCGCCCTGGGGGTGGTACTGCTGCAATTGGTCAAACTCTTTCGGGATCAGAGCCTTGTGGTGACGGCTGCCCGGGTGACCTATCGCCGGAATCAAGGGAGGGCGACCCGCCTGTCCCTGTCGACTTTGCAGCCCCCGCTGATGATTGCTGGGCCTTTCCCGATGGTGTTGCTATTAGGGGAGACCAAGGGGATTGCCTTTACGGGTCTCAATTCTGACGAGTGGCTCTATGGGGCCTGGACGCGGCTGCAGGCAGGGCTGGCGATGGCCCCCGACTTAGCTGAGAGCTCTGCCTCGGGTGCAGTGGCCCCAGCCGAGGCCCTTAGCCCAGCTCAAACGTCGTGACCCCAAAGATCCGTTCTAAAGGCAAGCTGGGCGGCGCTTGGGTGTACATGCGGGCGGTTTCAAAACTGCGGGTCAGGTGGTGACGATCGGCTAGGGCGATCGCGGCCCCATTCACCTCGGGTACATCTAGATAAAAGGTTTGCCCTGCCGGAATTTGGGTGATTAGGGATTGAAACAGGGCTTCGGCAAAATCAGGGGTATCGGCAAATAAGGGACCGATTTTGTACCCCGCTCGACAGCGGCGGATCACACCGTATCCAGCCAGGTCACCATGGACCATCACCCCGAAACCAGAGCTCTCGGGTTGCGCTAACCAACCATGGAGAAAAGCAGGGCGATCGGCAGGAAAGCAAGCCCGGTCATAGGCAATGACGGTACTGATCGGCAGGGATGCCAGCGGCACGATCGCCGCCGAAAACGGTGTTGGCTCTGGACCGGTGCTGATCCCCTGGAAGCGGATATTCCGATAGGCCAGTTGGAAGCCCGACTTCAGGTAATTTTGCTGCTGGGCCACAACGCCATCTAGGCCGATATTGCAGCCTTGCAGATAGGCCAAGCCTGCTTGCCAGAGCTGGAAGCCGTAGCCTAGTCCCCGGAATTCGGGTTTGACCATATAAAAGCCCAGGAAGCCAAAGCTGTCATCATATTTGACGACAGAGATGGAGGCGATCGCTTCATCCCCCAACATCCCCACCCAGAAGCCCTGAGGGTCAGCGGCGTAGAAGCAGTCGCCGTCGTATAAGCCAGGGTTCCAGCCTTCGGCGGCAGCCCAGTCAATGGCCAGATCCAGCTCGTGGCGGTCCATGGTTTTGATGCGGTAAGGGGGCATGGCAGCTTCCAAGGACTCAAGATCACTTTATTCTCAATGATGATAAGACGGGCTCAGGGCGTGATGCCTGGCAGCACCCAACAAGACGCCTGTGGATGTTGGGTTACGCTTCGTTTCACCCAGAACTCCCTAGCCCCCTAGCTCCCTAGCCCCCCGCAAGACCGACTAAAATCTTCTCGTATTCCCAGAGTGAACCTATGGCTGCGCCCTACCCCCGTGATCTGATTGGCTATGGCCAAACCCCCCCCGAGCCCCAGTGGCCAAATGGGGCGAGACTGGCGTTGCAGTTTGTGATCAACTACGAGGAGGGGGGCGAGAACTGCATTTTGCATGGGGATGCCGCCTCAGAATCGTTTTTGTCAGAAACCGTGGGGGCACAGCCGCTGTTGGGGGTGCGAAACCTCAATATGGAATCGATGTATGAGTACGGCAGTCGGGCAGGGTTTTGGCGGTTACATCGGTTGTTTACGGCGCGATCGCTCCCTGTCACCGTCTACGCTGTGGCCATGGCTTTAGAGCGCCACCCCGAGGTCGGGAAAGCCATGGTGGCGGCAGATTGGGAAGTGGCCAGCCACGGCTATCGCTGGATCGACTATCAATATGTGGGCGAAGCCGTGGAGCGGGAGCATATTCGCAAAGCCATTGACATCCAAACGGCGGTCACGGGCAGTCGCCCCTTGGGGTTTTACCAGGGACGCCTCAGCCCCAATACGCGGCGACTGGTGGTTGAGGAAGGGGGCTTTCTCTACGATGCCGACAGCTATGCCGATGACCTGCCCTACTGGAACACCGCCTATGGTCGCCCCCACCTGGTGATTCCCTACACCCTCGACAACAACGACATGCGGTTCGCCAGCTACCAGGGGTTCAACTCTGGGGATCAGTTTTTTACCTACCTGCGGGATGCCTTTGATGTGCTCTACGCCGAGGGGGAAACGGCCCCCAAAATGATGAGCGTAGGGCTGCACTGTCGGCTCTCGGGGCGACCGGGGCGGGCGGCGGCGTTGGCGCGGTTTTTAGACTACGTGCAGGGCCATGAACAGGTGTGGATCTGCCGCCGGGTGGATATTGCCCGCCACTGGCACAGCCACCATGCCTTCGACTGAAGCCCACCCATCCATTCGGCGAGGGGAAGCCAAGCTCAGCTTGGGACTACAACTGACGCATTAATGCTTGAGTTCCCGTAACTTCTTTCTGGCCATTTCTTCTAAGTCTTTATCGGTCAAAATCTCAGGGACTTTGCGAGAGTCTGAGGGGATGGGATTGCCTTCATCATCGGTGAACTGATGGGAAATATTCAGGGCAATCGCAGCTATTTTGTATAAATTGTACTTGACAAAAGGTAGTTAACTCAGGTGGTCTGAGAG
>JAQCKL010000531.1 GCA_027592485.1 Cyanobacteriota bacterium | reverse complement strand
GGGATCCCCCAGAAGGTCAGCAGCTAACTGTCGGGCCAGATCGATCTCGAATCCGACGAGCTCACCCTTCTCGTCAATAAACCCCAGTGGTCGCCAGGTGTCTTTCACCGCCACCACCAGATGACCCCGATCCTGGATCGTGTCTAAATCTGCAGACAAGACAACTGGGGACACACCTAAGTGCATCCCCAGTGCAATGCCAAACCCAACGAGTCCATAACGCATGTCCCAGTTCCCCGGACAAGGTTGCGACATCTAGCTTGCCTTAGGCCTTGCGGGCCACCTCGACCACTTTGCTGAACCCAGTGGGATCTAAAATCGCCATCTGAGCCAACATTTTGCGGTTGATATCGATATTGGCTTTCTTGAGTTGACCAATCAGCTTGCTATAGCTGAGCCCCTCTTGGCGGGCTGCTGCATTGATGCGAGTGATCCACAAACGGCGGAAGTCCCGCTTACGGTTGCGGCGATCGCGATACGCATAGCGCAACGCCTTCATCACCTGTTGATTAGCAATGCGGAAGAGCTTGGAGTGGGAGCCGCGAAACCCCTTAGCCAGTTTTAGAACTTTTTTGCGGCGCTTGCGAGCGACATTGCCGCGTTTAACCCGTGCCATGACGACTAACCTTCTTTAAATCAAAACAACTGTATGTTGACCTTCAATGCCCCCAGTCCTTAGAGATAAGGGAGCATGGCCTCTATGTTGGGCACATCTTCCTCGGCTACGACCGCGATTTGAGACAAGTTAGTCTTGCGGGCAGTAGATTTCTTCTGCAACAAATGGTTTTTGAATGCTTTGCGGCGCATAATTTTGCCGCTACCGCTGCGCCGGAAGCGCTTTGCAGCCGCTCGGCGAGTTTTCAGCTTAGGCATAACGTTAACTTGGGTTTGGACACAGTCTTTAATCATACACTGAGGATCTGAGTCCCTACAAGCACAATCATGGACCAAGCCCCCATCACTGGACATCCCCCGCTATTCCATGATGACGGGGTGATTAAGTATCACTGCGATTGGCAGGCCAGCCCCCCCATTCTTGACCCAGCCCTAGCTGATTTAATGGCATGGCGCGATCGCCTTTATGGCCAAGGGCTGATTGGGGTCTATCCCGATGGGGTGGGTTACGGCAACCTCAGCCACCGCCACCATGACCAGGGATTCTTCATCTCTGGCACCCAAACCGGTGATCTGCCGACCACCACGCCAGACCATTATGCCTGGGTCAATCAATGGGATATTGCGGCCAATTACTTGCATTGTCAGGGGCCGATTCAGGCCTCGTCAGAATCGTTGACCCACGCCGCACTATACGAACAAACGAACGATATTCAGGCGATTGTCCATGGTCACCATCCTCAGTTATGGCAAACCTACCAACAGGTTTTGCCCACTACCCGGCCCGAGGTTCCCTACGGCACCCCGGCCATGGCCGCTGAAATGGGGCGGCTATTTCGAGAGAGCGATGTCGCCACACAGCGGGTGCTAATTATGGCGGGTCACGAAGATGGGATCCTCAGCTTTGGCCCCACTTTAGAGGCGGCGGCCCAGGCCCTATTGGCCCTTTTGCCCGTTGGATAATGCGGTGGTTATGGTCCGACCTGGGTTTTGCCTGGCGAAACGGTCCCGGCAGGGGTTCAAAAATCCTTGCTAAGTTCTGCTAATTGCTGGCAGCGGCGGTAAGGTTGAGGACCAGTGCAACCGCCTGCCCATCGCAGGCTTATCGATGTTTCAGGGAGGGGAATTGTGAGACTGATTTTACTCGGTGGGCCCGGCGCGGGCAAGGGCACCCAGGCCAAGCGATTAAGCCAGTCTTTAGCCATCCCTTGGATTTCTTCGGGGGATTTGCTGCATGGGGCGATCGCCGCCCAGACTGACCTGGGGAAAGCGGTACAGACGACCGTAGAGCAGGGGGAGTTTGTGAAGGATGAAACCATGATTGCGTTGATGCGCGATCGCCTCGGTCAGCCCGATGCAAACCAGGGTTGGTTACTAGATGGTTATCCCCGCACCGCTTTCCAAGCGGAGGAACTTGATTTTTTGCTAGACGACATTCAACAACAGGTGGATCAGGCGATTTGGCTGGATGTTCCGAAAGCTGTTTTAATGGAGCGCTCCCTAGGCAGATCGAGATCGGACGACAACCCCGAAGCCCTAAAACGCCGCATTGAACTGCTCTACGAAAAGACTTTGGCGATGCTGGATTACTATGGCTATCGTCAAAAATTACTCAAGGTGGATGGCAATCAGCCCCCAGCAACAGTGGAAGCAGCCATCCGTAAGCATTTGGGTCTATAGCAATCGCCCCAGGCATCAAGGGGAATGGCAGAATATATAGCGCTAGCCCCTTTGCTTCGGACACCTAGGATCGTTCTGATGCTTTGTGCAGAAGCAAAATGGCTCGCAGTCTTGTCCTAGCTGGATTGGCGACTGCGATAAATTCAGTGATGGAATCGATAAATCGATAAGGGGAACCAATGGCAATGCACACAACACTCCAGACCGCCTTCGACCAAGGCCAAGCCCTCAAAATCATTAGTGGCCTCACCAACCGCGATCCCGATCGGGTGGCGGCGGTGGTGAGCGCAGCGGATCAGGGGGGCGCGACTTTTTTGGATATCGCCGCTGATCCGGACTTGGTGCGGATGGCCCGGCAACTCACCCAACTCCCCATTTGCGTATCGGCAGTGGAGCCGGAGGCATTTTTAGCTCCCGTGGCAGCTGGGGCTGATCTGATTGAAATTGGTAATTTTGATGCCTTCTACGCTGAAGGCCGTCGTTTTGAGGCACCAGAAGTACTGGAACTGACCCGCCGCACCCGTGCCCTACTGCCCCACATCACCCTGTCAGTGACGGTGCCCCACATCCTCACCCTCGACCAACAGGTGCAGCTAGCAGAGGATCTGGTTGAGATCGGGGCGGACATCATCCAAACCGAGGGGGGCACCAGCAGTACCCCAACCCATGCTGGCACCTTGGGTTTAATTGAGAAGGCAGCGCCTACCCTGGCAGCGGCAAGGGAAATCTCTCGGGTGGTATCGGTGCCGGTGCTCTGCGCCTCTGGGTTATCGGATGTGACCGCGCCGATGGCGATCGCGGCGGGCGCTGCCGGAATTGGCGTGGGCTCAGCGGTCAATAAGCTCAACAGTGAGCTGGCCATGGTGGCAGTAGTGCGGCAATTGGTTGCAGCCCTGCAAACGGTTCAGCGTCCGGTGGCTGTACAGCGCTAGGGCAAAATCTAAATCCAAAGGTTGAGCTCAAAGTCGGTTTACCTAAAACCCTATAGAGGCAGCAAATTTGCTGTCTCTTTGTAACTACCTAGGTCCCTGCTACCAATGTTGGCGTTTTACCCTGTACGGCATTAGAGAGAATCTCA
>JAQCKL010000014.1 GCA_027592485.1 Cyanobacteriota bacterium | reverse complement strand
GTCTAATCGCTAGAACCCAGTCTCTATAAGCATTTCAGGCGACATCACCCGTTAGTAGACCAGTGCCCTCCTCAGGCTGAGCTGTGACCAAGCCTTGCCATGCCTTGCATGTGGCTATTTGATCGAAAGTGGGATGCTCCCGACATATCTTTATTATGGAATTTACAAAATTCCACGCAAAAAATACTTTTGCTGCTGGAGTTTCTAATAGTAGTGCGTAAGCTGAATGGTGCTGCTGCCGTGGGGGTTTGCTCAGCAGAGGTTCTAAATGATCCCAGACAAAATCCTCTAGGACGACTTCATTGCTAAATTGCCAACCCTGAGAACCCGACTGCAACGCATAGGTTTCAGCTATCGGGGCGCATTGAATTTTTGTGACAATTCCCTATAAAGCTTAGCGATCGCTTCACCTTCTGGGCAGGCCATCACACGTATCTTTAGCTGATCTAAAGAGTGATGTTGTTTTAGAGCCAGCTTTTCTACCATGGAAGCAATGCACTAAGGGAACGGCCCGCTCCACGCTGTGAATTGATGGATGTAGCTTTGCTGAGCCCCCCGGCGGTTCCATCACCGCCCAACGCTACCCCCCGTACAGACCGCAACGCCGTAAGGCCGGAGAATTTAATGGCAGACAGCTACCAACCCTCCCTCGAAACCAGCCTCGATCGCGACTGCACAACCCTATCGCGCCACGTATTGCAACAGTTGCAAAGCTTTGGCCCCGAGGCCCAAGACCTCAGCACCCTGATGAACCGCATCGCCCTGGCCGGCAAGCTGATTGCCCGTCGCCTCTCCCGTTCGGGGCTGGTGGAAGACGCCCTCGGGTTTACCGGTCGCACCAACGTGCAGGGGGAAGAGGTCAAAAAGATGGACCTGTACGCCAATGACGTGTTCATCTCTGTGTTTAAGCAAAGTGGCTTAGTCTGTCGCCTCGCCTCCGAGGAAATGGAAAAGCCCTACTACATCCCTGAGAACTGCCCGATTGGCCGCTACACCCTGCTGTATGACCCCATTGATGGCTCCTCCAATGTAGACATCAACCTGAATGTCGGGTCGATTTTTGCCATTCGTCGTCAAACCGGGGATGACCTTGACCAGTCGGCGGCAGATTTGCTGCAGGTGGGGCGAGAAAACCAGTTGGCGGCGGGCTACATCCTCTACGGCCCCACCACGGTGATGGTGTACTCCATTGGCAAAGGGGTCCATGCCTTTACCCTCGATCCCAGCCTGGGGGAATTTATCCTAGCCGCCGAGAATATTCGCCTGCCCGACCATGGCCCCAACTACAGCGTCAACGAGGGCAACTTTTGGCAATGGGACGAATCCCTGCGGGACTACATTCGCTATGTCCATCGCCACGAAGGCTATTCCCTCCGCTATAGCGGTGCCCTGGTGGGGGACTTCCACCGGATCTTGATGCAGGGGGGCGTGTTTCTTTATCCCGGCACCCTCAAGAAGCCCAACGGCAAACTGCGCCTCCTCTACGAAACCGCGCCCTTGGCCTTTTTGGTGGAGCAGGCGGGTGGCAAGGCCACCACGGGATCTGGGCCAATTTTGGATGTGGTGCCCGGTGAGCTGCACCAGCGCACCCCCCTGATCATTGGCAGCCGTGAGGATGTGGACCTCGTGGAGTCCTTTATCCAGGAGCGCATCCGTGAACAGGAAGTCCTCGAAGCCTCCCAACGGTGAGGTCCCGTTTCGGGGGCTAGGTCGTTGAATTCAAAGTTCAAAGTTCAAAATTTTGATTCCTCGCGCCCTAGCCCCTGATGCTCCCTAGCTCCTCTGCCCCATTGATCGCTATCCCCCCAGATCCAAATCTTTTTTGTTCTTAAGGAAAAACCAAGGAGTAATCCCATGACCGCAACCGCTGACAGCCCAATTCTGCATTTGAAGGACTATGGCCAAAGTGTCTGGATGGATAATCTCAGCCGAGATATCCTCCAATCTGGCGAATTGGCGAACTTGATTGAGAGCCGTGATGTCCATGGCATTACCTCTAACCCCGCCATTTTTGAAAAGGCGATCGCCGGTAACGCCATCTACGACGCCGACATCGAAGCTGGGATCCGAGCCGGTCAATCCGTCGATGCCATTTACGAGTCCCTGGTGTTTGACGACATTCGTAACGCCTGCGACGTGCTTATGCCCATCTACAACGCCAGTAGCGGTGTGGATGGCTACGTCAGTTTAGAAGTGCCCCCCAACCTGGCCCGCGACACCGAGAGCACCCTGCGGGAAGCCCGCCGCTACTACGCCGCCATCCAGCGGCCCAACTTGATGATCAAGATCCCCGGCACCCCCGAGGGGTTGCCCGCCGTGGAAGCCGCCATTCGCGAGGGGATCAACGTCAACGTCACCCTGCTGTTCTCGGTGCAGAGCTACATTGACACCTTCTGGGCCTACATTCGCGGCCTTGAAGCCCGTGCCGCCGCCGGTCAAGATGTGCGGAACCTGGCGTCGGTGGCTAGCTTCTTCCTCAGCCGCATCGATTCCAAAATCGACGACCAGTTGGATGAGCTGATTGCCGCCACTGACGACGCCAATCGCCAAGCCCAGCTCACCGCCGTCAAGGGTAAGGTGGCGATCGCCAATGCCAAGGTCGCCTACCAGGAATATAAGACGATTATTGGCAGCGATCGCTGGCAAGCCCTTGCCGCCAAGGGGGCAAGGGTGCAGCGGCTGTTATGGGCCAGCACCAGCACCAAAAACCCCGCCTACAGCGACGTCATGTATGTGGATGAGTTGATCGGCCCCGACACGGTCAACACCCTCCCCCCTGCGACGATCGAAGCCTGCGCCGACCACTGCAACGTGGACAGCCGCATTGAGGCCGATGTGGAGGCTGCCCAAGCCCTGATCGCTGCCCTAGATTCCCTGGGGATCAACCTCGATCAGGTCATGGATGAGCTGTTGGAAGAGGGCATTGATAAGTTCATCAAGCCCTTTGACACCCTGATGGCGGCCCTGGTGACCAAGGTGCAGCACCTGAGTCCGGCATAGCGATCCCCCTGGCTATCGCCACCCCCCTTGCTAAGGGGGGCAGGGGGGGATCTCCTGCATCTCGGATTGCTGAATCCAAACCCATTCATTCTCGGACAGACCCAAGACCTGCCCCGACGCAGCCCTTTACTCCTCCACCCTTTCACCCCACCACCCTTCTACCCCACCACTCCCCCTATGGTTAGTCTGCTTGACAATCCCCTACGCGCTGGCCTTCAACAGGACCGAATTCCAGATCCCCAGATTTTGGTGATCTTCGGGGCCTCCGGGGACCTCACCCAACGCAAGCTGGTCCCCGCCCTCTACCAAATGAAGCGGGAACGCCGTCTGCCCCCCGAACTCACCATCGTGGGGGTGGCCCGGCGGGAATGGAGCCACGACTATTTCCGCCAGCACATGAAGGAAGGGGTCGAACAATTTGGCGGCGGCCTCGGCAACGAAGCCGTCTGGGATGGCTTTGCCAAGGGGCTTTACTACTGCCCCGGCAACATCGACCAGCCCGAGAGCTACCACAAACTCAAAGCCTTTTTGGCAGAACTGGACGAAACACGGGGGACTCGGGGTAACCGGGTCTTTTACTTGTCCGTCGCCCCCCGCTTCTTTGGGGAAGCCACGGAGCAACTGGGCGCGGCGGGGATGCTGGCTGATCCCGACAAGCAACGGCTGATCATTGAGAAGCCCTTTGGCAAGGATCTGGCCACGGCGCGGGTGCTGAACCGGGTGGTGCAGCGGGTATGCAAAGAAGAGCAGATCTACCGCATCGACCATTACTTGGGCAAAGAAACCGTCCAAAACCTGATGGTATTTCGGTTTGCTAACGCCATTTTTGAGCCCCTGTGGAACCGGCAATTTGTCGATCATGTGCAAATTACCGTGGCCGAAACCGTGGGCCTAGAGGGCCGCGCCGGATACTACGAAACCGCTGGAGCCCTGCGGGATATGGTGCAAAACCACCTGATGCAGTTGTTTTGCCTCACCGCCATGGAGGCCCCCAACTCCCTGGATGCCGACAGCATTCGCAGTGAAAAGGTGAAGGTGCTGCAGGCCACCCACTTGGCTGATTTGGAGGACCTGTCCCAGTCGGCGGTACGGGGGCAGTATGCCTCGGGCTGGATGAAGGGCAAGTCGGTCCCCGGTTACCGCACCGAAGAGGGGGCTAGTGAAGAGTCCACCACCCCCACCTACGCCGGTCTCAAACTGTTGGTGGATAACTGGCGTTGGAAGGGGGTGCCCTTCTACATGCGCACCGGCAAACGGATGCCGAAGAAGATCTCGGAGATCTCCATCCATTTCAAAGAAGTGCCCTTCATGATGTTCCAGTCGGCGGCCCAGCAGCTCAACCACAATGTGCTGGCCCTGCGCATTCAACCCAATGAAGGCATCTCCATGCGCTTCGAGGTCAAGGCCCCCGGCAACTCCTTAAGAACGCGGTCGGTGGATATGGACTTCCGCTACGATGCCGCCTTTGGCAAGGCTAATACCGACGCCTATGCCCGCCTGCTGATCGATTGCATGTTGGGGGATCAAACCCTATTTACCCGAGGGGATGAGGTGGAAGCCTCTTGGCGGTTACTAACACCGCTGCTGGAGGTGTGGGATGCCCCCGCCGCTCCGGAGGTAATTCCCCTGTACGAAGCCGGGACCTGGGGACCGGTGGAAGCGGAACTGTTGCTCAATTGCGATCGCCGCCGTTGGCGCAGACTCTAAGTATTGGCAACGCGTCCTAGGAAAATCCTTAAGCTCAGCTGAATCTCGATGCATTTCGATAGCATAGATGCGATGGTGTCTGACCGGTTCCATCGCGCCTTGGATCCTCACTGCGGTATAACCCCATGACCACGACCCCCGTTGTGGCGCTCCAGCGCCCTAAAGACATCTCTCTCGACGATATTGAAGCGGAACTACGCGGTATTTGGCACAGCCAAGATACAGGGGCTGCTGCCCCGATGGCGACCCGAGCCAGCACCTTTAGCATCGTCGTCTACGAACCGGAAGAGTTTCAACAGTTACTTGCGGCCCTGAGTTTTTACAAAGGGGCGATCGATGGCATCCATGGTCCCGACACCCGCGAAGCGGTGCGCCAAGCTCAGATAGCCTATGGGCTAAGGGTTACGGGTCGCGTCGGGGAGCATACCCTAGCGCGGCTGCGGCAGGAATATGGGCAGCTGAGCGATCGCCAAAAGCAGTTCAGTAACCCCGATTTGCGGGGCTTTAACCTCAGCGAAGCGATCTCAGCCCACAACCCCGGTCGGGTGATTACCCTCTGCCCCACCTTGGGTGGCGATCAGGGGGTCACGGTCCAGGTTTCCGCCTATTGCCCCATCCAAAAGCGGAACACCAGCAACATGGTTTGTTCCGAATATATTGCCCTGCGGGGGACCAAGGTCGCGTTGGAACGGGCGGCTGGCATCGTCGCCTCCTTGATGATTGCTGACTTGCCTAAATTTGTTTGGTGGAAGGCCACGCCCAATCCAGAACAGGCCCTCTTCCAGCAACTCTCGGAAACCACCAACTGCATCATTGTGGATTCCAGCTACTTCAGCGAAGTGGAATCGGAACTGGTGAAGATGCAGGACATTACCGCCGACGGCCAGTACATTGCTGACCTCAACTGGCACCGCCTCTCCCCTTGGCAAGAGCTGACCGCCGAGGCCTTTGATCCCCCTGAGCGACGGGAAGCCCTCGTTCATGTGGATCGGATCAGCATCGACCATGAACGGGGCAATGCGGCCCAAGCCCTGATGTTTTTGGGGTGGTTTGCCAGTCGCCTGGGTTGGACTCCGAATCGATATGTCGAAGAGGGAGGCGACTACGACATTCGCAAGATTTATTTTGAAGGACCCAATGGCCGGGAAGTCGAGGCCGAGCTAGCGGCGACGCCGGTGGCTGATGTGGGTGAGGTGATTGGGGACTTGATTGGCCTACGCCTCGCGTCCACCAATCTGCACGCCGACTGCTGCACGATTCTCTGTTCGGAGACGACGGGCTGTATGCGGATGGAGGCGGGGGGCAGTGCCCAGGCTTGCCGGGTGGAGCAGGTGAGTGCGCTGTCTGACCAGCGGGCCGATTTGATTTTGGGGCAGCAGCTCCAGCGGTGGGGTGAGGATGTGCTCTATCAAGACAGCCTCGCCATGGCGGATCAAATTCTGAAGCTTCGGCCTAAGCATTAAGTGCTTGGCTAGATAAGGGATCCACAATCAAAAAACATACCAGGTCCACCAGTTACTGAGTAGGGGCGCAAGGGTTTGCGCCCTGATGAAGCGGTATGCTACTTAACGTTAGTACGGGATAAGAGAGATCCTACGCCACCTAGCCGATTTTCCCCTCTCGGGAGGGGGTAGGGGTGGGTTTCCGGCTCATTATTTCTGCGTCGAGGGCAACCAAAAGGGATTACCCCTACCGATGTCAGACCCATTTCAGCAATGCCGAAATTCCCCCTTTATCAAATCAGCAGATCCGCAATTTCTTCAGCCAGGCTTGCCGGATCGTAAGCCTCATCATTAGAGAGCACCATGATCGATACCGCCGGTTCGAGATAGTAAAGATAGTAGGTACTGGTGCCCAGCCAACCGCCACTGTGGTGAACGTAGTCTGTGGCAATTTGCCACCCCATGCCGTAGCTTTCCCCCCCATCTTCAATGGGGCTGCCGTCCGCAAGTTTCCCCGGTGCGAAGGCCAGGGCCAGGGTTTCGGCAGAGACCAGGGTGTTTTGGCGCAGGGCCACATCGTATTTTGCCAAGTCAGCGAGGCTGCTAAAAACATTGCCATCCCCCGCCATCACCGAGGGGAAGGAAGAGGGCTCAATGTCGCCACTGTCATCAACGATATAGCCCGTCGCTTGATTGGGAATCACCTGGCCCAACTGGTCATACACCAGGGTCTGGGTCATCCCAGTGGGCTCAAAGATCTCGGTTGCCATAAAGTCGGCAAAGGGCTGCCCTGAAACCCGCTGCACGATCAGCGCCAGGAGGCCATAGCCGCTGTTGTTGTACTCAAAGGTGGCACCGGGCTCATCTAACGGGTCTTGGTCATTCAGCCAAGTGAGATGGGCTTCCAGATCTAAATTGGCAAAGTCAGCGTCACTGCCGTCCCAGCCATCGCCCGTATAGTCCTCTAGCCCCGAGGTGTGGTGCAGCAGGTGCGAAATCAACACCGGGTTATCGGGGTCGAGATCTTCAAATTCGGGCAGGTACTCCACAATCGGATCATCCAGGGCTAGCGCCCCTTGCTCCACCAGGATGAGGATGGCGATCGCGGTCATTTGCTTAGAGACAGAAGCCAAATCAAACACCGTCTCCGGCGTAATCGGCGTCTGGGTATCAATGTCGCTGAGCCCATAGCCTCCAGCATAGAGAATCTGACCGTCGGCCATCACCAAAACCGCCACCCCAGGCCCATCGGCGGCCACACTGGCCGCCAATAAGGCTTCAATGTCCGCCGTTGGCGAGGCCTGCTGGTCCGCAGCCGTCACCGCTGTCGGCTCTAAGGCATTAGCCTCAAGGTCCTCTGGGGATTGGCAGGCCCCCACCAGCAAAGCCAAGCTAGCGAGACCGATGCAGAGATTTTTAGGTGTGCCCATAGATTCAGATTGAGAGAAGATGGCTCGTTTGATTTTGATCCATCCTTAAATTGCCCTGGTCATCCGGCAAACGTTCGTGCCGCCGTGATCCCCTTTGTATAGCGCTGCCTTGGGACCGCTGCGGCACGCTGGCCCAGCGACCGCCGCGATCCCGCCCAATCGGGGATATACCTCCGAAACCAACATGAACAGAGGGCGAACAGCATTTGTTGCGAAATGTAACGCCGTGACCGTAAGTCTTACTTCAGTTGAAGTAAATCCAAAGTTTCAGCCGGGATCAGAATCGGTTGCGTAGCATGACACCAGTAGTCGTAGCACTGTTACGGTGCGGCTAGTAGACGCAATGCCCATTCCCCGATGCGGGGTATGCCTTAATGAAACAAATTCCCGCGCCTTTATGGACCCTCACCATTGGGGTTGCTGTCACTTTACTTAGCCTGTGGTACGGCCAAAACCACGGGTTGATGCCAGAGCAAGCCTCAGAACAGGCGGTGTTGATAGACGAGCTATTTGACTCCATGGTGGTCATGGGGACGGCCCTATTTTTAGTTATGGAAGGGGCGATTCTCTACTGCATGATTCAGTTTCGCCAACGGAAGGGCGACGAAACCGATGGGCCTGCCATTGAGGGCAATCTGCCCTTAGAGGCATTCTGGACCGCCATCCCCACCATTCTGGTGATTGGCCTAGGCCTATATAGCTTCCAAGTATTTCAGGAGATTGGCGGCATTACCCCCGGCCATGTGGCCCATGACCACGGCACCATGATTGCCCAAGCGGATGATACGCCCCTGCCCGGTGGGTTGTCGGAGTCGGGTAAGGGGCCTTTGATTGCTGAAAATAGTGTGTTTGGTCTGGGTGCCCCTTTAGAAAATGAAGATACTGCTGCCGATCTCCAGGTGAATGTCACCGGGATGCAGTACGCCTGGATCTTTACCTACCCTGAGGGCAACATCATTGATGGTGAATTGCATGTGCCGATCGGGGCCGATGTGCAGCTCAATATCTCCGCTAAGGATGTCATCCATTCCTTCTGGGTGCCCCAGTTTCGTCTGAAGCAAGACGCGATTCCGGGGAAGAAAACTGCCCTACGGTTTATCGCCAATAAGGAGGGCAATTACCCCGTGGTCTGTGCCGAGCTTTGTGGCGGTTACCACGGCTCGATGCGGACCCAGGTGATTGTCCATAGTCCCGAAGACTACCAGGCTTGGCATGACAAACGGGTGGCCCAAACGCCTGCGGTGGAGACGATTGCCAAGGCCCCAGCGGATCTCTCTGCGGAGGAATACCTCTCTCCCTATAGCCAAGAGATGGGCGTTAACCGTGATTTGATTGCCAACCTTTCCTTAAAATAAATCCCTTTTACATTCCCCATGACCCAAGCAGAACTCCCAACCTCGGCTGAGGTGATGGCGATTCCAACGACGCCGCCACCCCACCATCCCGAAAAGTGGAAATGGTACGACTATTTCACCTTCAACATTGACCACAAGGTGATTGGCATTCAATACCTGGTTACTTCATTTATCTTCTATTTGATCGGTGGGCTGATGGCCCTGGCGATGCGGGCAGAGCTAGCGACCCCCGCCTCAGATTTTCTGAGTCCCGATCTGTACAATGCCTTTCTGACCAACCACGGCACGATCATGATTTTCCTGTGGATCGTGCCTGCCTCGATCGGCGGGTTTGGTAATTTCCTGGTGCCCCTGATGATTGGGGCGCGGGATATGGCCTTTCCCAAGCTGAATGCCCTCGCCTTTTGGGTGACGGTGCCAGCGGGGATGTTGATTATGGGCAGCTTCTTCTTTGGTGGGGCTCAATCGGGTTGGACCTCCTACCCACCCTTGAGTGTGGTCACGGCGAATACCGCCCAATCCATGTGGATTTTGGCGATCGTCTTAGCGGGCACTTCCTCCATCTTGGGATCGCTAAACTTTATCGTCACCATTTGGAAGATGCGGGTCCCCAGCATGGCCTGGGATCAGATGCCGCTATTCTGCTGGGCGATGATGGCGACATCGATTTTGGCCCTAGTTTCCACGCCGGTGCTGGCCGCAGGGCTGACGCTGCTGCTGTTTGACATCAACTTTGGCACCTCCTTCTTTGACCCAGCCAAGGGGGGGGATGTGGTCATGTACCAGCACCTGTTCTGGTTCTACTCCCACCCAGCGGTGTATCTGATGATTTTGCCGATCTTCGGGATTATGTCGGAGGTGATTCCGGTCCATTCCCGTAAGCCGATTTTTGGCTATAAGGCGATCGCCTATTCCTCCTTGGCCATCTGCCTAGTGGGTCTGTTCGTCTGGGTCCACCACATGTTTACCAGTGGCACCCCCCCCTGGATGCGGATCTTCTTCACCATCTCCACCCTGATTGTGGCGGTACCAACCGGGGTCAAAATCTTTAGTTGGGTCGCCACCATGTGGGGCGGCAAAATCCGCTATAACAGCGCCATGCTGTTTGCGGTGGGTCTACTGGCCATGTTTGTGTTTGGGGGCTTGAGCGGAGTTACCCTCGGCACTGCCGCCTTCGACCTTCATGTCCATGACACCTACTATGTGGTGGGTCACTTCCACTATGTGCTCTTTGGCGGGTCGGTGTTTGGTCTCTATGCCGGGCTCTACCACTGGTATCCCAAAATGACCGGTCGGATGCTGAATGAGCCCCTGGGCAAAGTCCATTTCATCCTCACCTTCATTGGCACCAACCTCACCTTTTTGCCGATGCACCAGTTGGGCCTCCAGGGGATGCCCCGCCGGGTTGCCATGTACGATCCCCAGTTTCAAGCCCTCAACCAGCTCTGCACCTTTGGGTCCATCGTCTTAGGGATATCGCTGTTACCATTCTTGGCGAACGCCATCTGGAGCTGGTCTCGCGGTCCCCAGGCGGCTGATAACCCTTGGGATGCCAAAACCTTGGAATGGACCACCGCCTCACCGCCCATTATCGAAAACTGGGAAGTGTTGCCGGTGCTCACCGAAGGCCCTTACGCCTATGGTGAGGAACCTGCCGAGGCTTCTGCGAATACGTAACCGTTTTGGGGAGAAGCACAATCTTCTCCCCGATGGCCTATGACTCTGATCCGTTATTTTCTGAGGACCTATGCAAGGCACTATTGAATCCAACTCAGATCTACCCACCCCATTGGTAGAAACCCATGGGGACGCCATCGATCATGGAGAACATCCCGATTTGCGGGTCTTGGGGCTGATTACCTTTCTGTGCTCCGAGGGGTTGATGTTTGTGGGCTTCTTCACCGTGTTCCTGGTGTATCGTGCCGCTGCCGCCGCTTGGCCACCCGAAGAGACCGAAGTGGAGCTACTGTTGCCCGCCATCAACACCGTCATCTTGGTGTCCAGCAGCTTTGTGATTCACCTCGGGGATACCGCCATCAAGAAAGGGGATGTGGCCGGGCTGCGCAAGTGGTACATCATCACGGCGCTGATGGGCGCGACCTTCTTGGCGGGCCAAGTCTATGAATACATGACCTTAGGGTATGGGCTGACCACGAACCTATTTAGCAACTGCTTTTATCTCACCACCGGTTTCCACGGTTTGCACGTATTTATCGGCTTGATCCTGATCTTGGGGGTGCTGTGGCGATCCCGTCGGGAAGGGCATTACGGCACCGAGCACCATGTCGGTGTAGAAATGGCCGAAATCTACTGGCACTTTGTCGATGTGATTTGGATTGTGCTCTTTACCCTGATCTACATCCTTTCAGTGTTGTAGAAACGACCCTAGAGCAAAGGTTCAACTTTGCTCTAGGGCTGGGCTGGAAACCACCTCCCGGATTCGGTAAATCGGTCGCTTTTGGGATTCGTGATAGGTGCGCATCAGCAGTTCTGCCAGCAGGCCGAAGCTAAACAGTTGAATGCCCGCCAGGAGCAGGACAACCGCCAGGATCAGGAGGGGGCGATCGCCAATATCTTGACCCCCCAGTATTTTGACTAGGGTCAAATAAACACCCAAGCCAATCCCCGAGACGGTGGAGATCATGCCCAGGGACCCAAATACATGCATGGGCTTGGTCAAAAACCGTTTCATAAAGTAAACGGTCATCAGGTCCATCACCACCCTAAAGGTCCGCCCTAAGCCGTACTTACTGCTGCCAAATTTGCGGGCATAGTGATTAACCGGAATTTCGGTAATGCGCGCTCCCTCAATAAACGCTAGGGCTGGCAGGAAGCGATGCAGTTCTCCATAGAGGTTCATATCCCGCACCAGCTCGGCTCGGTAGGCTTTGAGAGAGCAACCGTAATCATGGAGTTTCACTTCAGTCACGAGGCCGATCAGCCAGTTGGCGATCTTAGACGGGAGTAGGCGAGTGACCTTATTGTCTTGGCGGTGCTTTCGCCAACCACTTACTAAGTCATATCCCTCATTGAGCTTTTCCAAAAGTTTGACCATATCGGCGGGGTCATTTTGCAAATCCCCATCCATGGTGATAATGACTTTCCCTCTAGCTTTTTCAAAACCGGCAGCCATAGCCGGGGTCTGGCCATAATTTCGTCGTAATAACAGTGCGGTTAAATTGTCGTGTTTCTGGGCATATTCCCGCAGTAAATCTGCCGATCCATCATTGGAGCCATCATCTACACAGATGATTTCATGGGAAATATAAATTTTTTCTAGACTGTCTTGAATGACCGACAAAAGTGCAGGAATGCTATCTCTTTCGTTATAAATCGGTACAACTACAGATAGCTCTATGTTGGCAATGGGCTGCTTGGGAGTGGTCGGATCATTTGGACGGATCATTTGATATGGGCAGCACAGTGTAAAGGTTAGGCGCAAATGGGTCATCTCGCTTGACCAATAGTGTCACTTTACGCCGAATCGGTTTTACTATCCCACAAACCATCTAAACCAATCATTGCTGCCCCCAACGCTTCAGCCAGGGTACTGACCAAACGGTAAATGGCGACACTGCCAATGACAGTTGCCGTTGGCAGTGTTGGCGTCATTAGGGTTAAGGCAGTGGCTTCAAAGACTCCTAATCCCCCTGGTGCCCCTGGAATGATCAGACCCATCAGCCAAGCCAAGCTGAATTGTCCAATCACTTGCCAATAGTCAAGAGCGCGTTCTGGGGTGAGAGACCCTACAACGAGAATAAAACCGAACCCACGTCCTAAAACAAAGATGATTTCCCCTAGCAAAGGCAATAGAGGATACGTTTTGATGATATCCACCCCCTTTGCTTGATTAGATCCCTTTGCTTGATTAGCTAAAGGAGTTGCTGCGCTTACTTTGGCACGACTGAGCGATCGCAGGATTGGATTTAAGATGCGTGGATGAATACCAACCAAAACACTGGCTAGGGCAATCAACTGCAGCGAGAGACTTTCAGGGCTACTCAAGGATGCCAAAATCAACGCCGCCGCCGCCATTAGCAACGGCTCTAAAACGACGCTCATGACCGCTATGCCGGTTGATGCCCCCTGCCCTTGTACGGCTCGAACACGTCCGACAAAATGCCAAACATTGCCCGGTAGATATTTGGCAATATTGGTTTTGAGGTAAGTGGAAATCACCCATACCCTGTCCGTCGGCTGACCAAAAAGCTGAATAATCCATCCCCATACCCAGCCCGACCAAATATGGGCTAAAAGCGTTACCCCCAGAGCTATGGGCAGAATTCTCCAGGCCTTAGCAGTGATCTGAAGGGTTAAAACCTCCTGCCAATGGATTTTCAAGGTCTGGGCAATAAAGACCAGCGTAAATGTCAATATGACCCAACGAAAGTAGTTTTTGAAGTGTTTTTTGAGGGTGTTCAAATTGAATTGGGGGTTGGACATCCCTTAAGGGGAGTCATTGAGGTGATCGCTACCGAAGGCAATCGGGGAGGGTGATTAGGACTTAAGGGCGTGGATCACACCCCAGCAGGTGCGCTTGGACTTGTTGGGCCGTTGCCGGAGCCAAGAATACCCCATTCCGGTAATGGCCGGTAGCCAGTAAAACGTTTTCATGGCCGGTCAGCGGTTCAACGATGGGGGCGGCTCGCCCCTGGGGTCGGGGCCGGAGCCCTTGCCACTGTTCTAGCTGGGTGGCATGGGCTAGGGCCGGGCAATAGGCGACTGCCGTTTGCCACATGGCCTCTAGCTGGGTGGGATCGGCTTGGGGTTGGCGCTCCATATCAGTTGGAAATTCTACTGTGGCGGCCACGCCATACTCGTTTCCTCCAAGGGGGACGAGATGCACGTCATGGCTATTAATCACCGGCTGAAAGTTGTCGTTACCTAAGGGTGCCGGTACGCGTACTCGGATCCCTTGGCCCAGCACAGGGCCAAGGGGAACCTGTGCTCCCAAGGTTTGCCCTAAGGCGGTGCTGCCGAGTCCAGCGGTGATCACAACGGCATCCGCTGGATAACGGTCTGCGGCGGTGGTGACCGCAGTGACGCGTCCATCGGTCGTATCAAATCCCTGTACGGGGTGATTAAAAATGAATTCTGCCCCATACTGCTGTGCCCCCTTCACGAGGGCTTGGGTGAGGGCTTTGGGGGCAATTTGGCGATCGCAAGGCGAATAAATCCCCGCCACGACCCCAGCCCCACTTAAGTGAGGGCAGGCGGCTTGCACCCGCTGGGGGGACCAGATCTCTAGGGGCCAGCCCTGGCGCGATCGCCGGGCTTGGAGGGACTCCCACCGGGGCAGGGCTTCGGGATCGGTACAGAGACTGAGGATACCTTGGTGGTTGTGGGGAATGGAGATTCCGGTTAGGGCTTCTAGCTCTGGCAGAAGGGTTTGATAACGGCGCAGGCTGGCTTCCCGCAAGCGCCAGTTGCGGCCCTTGGTCTTTTGGCTGATCACCCCCATTAATATCCCTAGGGCAGCCCCCGTGGCTCCATGGCCAGGGAGCTGTTGGTCAATGACCGTTACGACTAGGTGGGGCAGTCGGCTGAGTTCGTAGGCCACCATGGCCCCGACAATGCCACAGCCCACTACCACCAATCGGGTCATGGCTATGATGCTGGGGGGCTGGGAACTAACGCAAAAAAGGCATCAAAGTCGTCGAGGGCGAGGCGGTATTGTTTGCCTGACTCCACTTGGTTGTAGTCAGCCGCCGCCGCATCTAACTGTTCTAGGTGAATGGCCAGATCATCAATCAGGGCTTTAGCCTGACTGGCATCCTTGGGCAGGAGTTGGTTGGCAACGCGGCCGAGACGCAGGCGTAATTCACCCATGGGGCCATGGATAAAGGCGCGAATATTGCCCCAGTCTTTGTTCTGGATATAGCCCTCTAACTCGGGGAAACGATCGCGCAGACCCGTCACCCTGGGGGTCAGAACCTGGATCTGCTCTAGCATTGTGGGGGTATAGGTGGGGACCTTAGCGACGGTCGGGCCGCCACAGCTGACTAAGAAGGTCGCGATCGCCGCCAACAAAATCCCCAAGATGGATCGATATCGGACCATGGAGTTCATCCTCTACATTCATCAATCGTGCAGGCACTGCCGCGATGGCCTTCGTATTTTACCGCTCAGACCAGAGCGACTTCGAGGCAGAATGGTGAAATCCCTTTCACCCAACGGGCATTCACCCTCCCTCGGCTCTCAACCCTCACTCGGATTTAAACGAACCCGGCATGTTGCCTAAAGATGACTTGCTCAAAGCTGCTGAAAATCGCGCGGCCCTGACTCGGGTGTTGGATCTCGCTGACCAAGCGATCCGGACCTGGGAGGTGACGGTGACCGATTTTCTCTCTCCCCCAGAACTAGCGGAGGCCCAATCTCTATTTCAGCGGCTGACCGATGTGCAGTTTGTGGCCTGGGGGGGATATCCCCAGGCAGAACGGCAGCGGGGGGCGATCGCCCGCTCGGAGTTACCCCTTGACCTGGACCAAATTCCCTTGGCGCTGATCGATATCGCCGGGAATTTTTTGTTTGATACCGCCACCCACCGAGACTTTTTAGGGTCACTGCTAGGAACCGGGCTGGTGCGCGAGAAGGTCGGGGACATCATTGTCTTGGGGGAGCGAGGAGCCCAGGCGATCGTGGTGCCGGAATTGGTGGAATTTCTGGAGATGCAGTTGGTGCAGGTGCGATCGGTGCCGGTCAAGACCCGGCCCATTGACTGGCAAGAGTTGCGGGTGCGGCAGCCGAAGAAGAAGGAAATGACCACCGTAGAAGCCTCGCTGCGCTTAGACGCGGTGGCCTCGGCGGGGTTTGGCATGTCCCGCAGCAAAATGGTGGATCTAATTAGTGCCGGTGATGTGCGGGTGAATTGGAAACCGATCAGCCAATCTAGCCATCCCCTACAGCAGGGAGATTTGGTGGCGATCCGCAGCAAGGGACGGCTGGAGGTGGGGGAGATTGCGGTGACCAAGAAGCAGCGTTACCGGGTGAGTTTGACCCGCTATGTCTAGCCCCTGAAAGAAACGGACCACAATGCTGTGGTCCGTTTCTGATGTTTCTCTGGATATCCAGTGGGACAGATTCAGTGGGGCCAGCCCAGGGAATGGCCTCGATCTGGATTAGCGCATGGGGGCGCGCTCGTACACGAATTCACTGCCTGAGATGCGGCTACCAAACTGGGACACCGGCAGGAGTTGAATCGAGGTGTTGTAGGGGTTGTACAAATCCGGTACCCGAATGGTGGGGTCGGAGGTGTTTTGGACAGCCATCAAATAAACGTGAGCCCGATGGATGGCATCGGCATCCCATTCGGTTTCTCGCTCGGGGAAGCCCGCACTGTCAAACCCACCAAACCCGAGGATATGGCTGGCCTGACGCCAAGCGGTGCGGTTATCAAAATAGGTGCTGCGATTGCCGTGATAAATTTCGTCCAGGGCATCGAGCACGTTGCTGGAATGGGATCTCGGAGCCTCTTGAGCAGATGCCGAAGAAACCAACGCCAACGCGGCGGTGATGGCGGCTGCACCTAGGCAGGACATAAATCGGATAGCCATAACTCTGCTCCTGAGAACTGAGAGAAGATAAACAGTGGATGGGTTGAAGGATTACCCTTTACCCAGGACAATCCTGGAGGATAAGGATTGCAGTTAAAGTCCGCTCATTTAAACCATGGGCGAAATTAGGGTGCCCCAGAGCAAGGGGCCTGCCCGTCATTTATATCGCAAACTTTCCTAACGCGCTCACTCTTTCTCTATTTTTGCCACCATGACCGTGTCGAATTCTGCCGAAATCACGACTTTAACGACGCTACCCTTGCCGGAACTGCGCGATCGCCTCCTCGATTTATTCTGTGAGGCGGCCTACAAGGAGGGGGATTTCACCCTGTCATCGGGCCAAAAAAGTACCTACTACATCAACGGCAAACAGGTCACCCTCCATGCCCAAGGGGGGCTGATGGTGGGGCGGTTGCTCTTGGCGATGGTGCCCGAAGCGGTGACAGCGGTGGCCGGGCTCACCCTGGGGGCGGACCCGATGGTGACGGCGGTGAGTGTGGTGGGGGCCTATGAGCAGCGATCGCTCACCCCCCTGATTGTGCGTAAAGCGGCCAAGGGCCACGGCACCCAGGCGTTTATTGAGGGGCCGACCTTGGCCCCTGGGGCGGTGGTGGTGGTGTTAGAGGATGTGGTGACGACCGGGCAATCGGCCTGGCAGGCGGTGGAGCGGTTGCGGTTGGCGGGCTACACCGTGGATACGATTTTGGCCCTGGTGGATCGCCAGCAGGGGGGAGCTGAGTTCTATGGCCACAAGGGGCTGACCTTTGAGTCGCTGTTTACCATTGCCGATATCCAGACCCACTTTGCGACATTGGGACTACGGGGCGCACCGTAGGTTGGAGGGGCGACTCCGGGAATGGCGGTGGAGCCGCAGCCCGATCGCGCCTTCTTCCCAGTTCCTGTTGAGGTAGTTTATGGTTCTGCGGCTGGCGGGTCTTTGACCCAGCCTAGGACTGTGCTTGGGCAATGCGTTTCAGAATTTGCGGCACGCCTGTAGAGTTCCTGGTTGGAGGGGAGTGCTGCAAACACCCTAGACAGATCGTACTATGCACTCTCGTTGAAGGGACGCTATGGTCTCCTAGGAAACGTGCTTTCCTGAAATACCGTCTCTACCCCTGAATGTCGGAATCTACTGTCGAACTTGAGCCTGCCATGAAATCTGGTTTTGCCTGTCGTGATTTAGGAACCGTTTGGGGACTGGGACTGGGGCTCATGGGTGCCCTGAGTTGGGCTGGTTGGGGGGCGATCGCCCTGGCCCAGCAGCAAGCGCCCTTACCCTACCCGAGCCTGCAAACTGCCCAGAGTTTGCCCCCAGCCACGGCCAATATCAACGGCGGCACGGTGGTCGTGGCGGGTCAATCGGGGGCCATCCCTTGGCAACAGCGGGGCAATCGCATCGGTATTGCCGATATGGCCCTGATGCAGGTGTTGGGGGTAGACCTCCAGGACACGGCCAATGCCCAGCAGCAGCCTGTGCAGTGGTTTTCTGAAGTGGCCACCCCCCTAGCCACCTGGCATGAGGGCAGCTACCGCTATGTGGACATCACCGCCTGGGCGCAACAGCAGGGGTGGCAACTGAGTCCCAACCCCAATGGCACCCTGACCATCCAAGCCCCGACGGGACAAATTTTGGGCGGGCGGCGGGGGCGGCAAACCTGGGGCGATCGCCTGGTGCTGGAGGTGGATCGACCGGTGGTGTGGAGCCTCCAGGAACAAGACACTAGCTTTACCCTCACCCTCCAGGGGCGAACGGGCCAAACCTTTACGGCGGTGGATCTGCAGGGGAATGGCAATGCCCTCAGTAATCTCCAGGTGCGTCCGGCGGGCGATCGCCTAGTGATTCAGGGGCAAATTGAAGCCACCGCCCGGATGCGGGTGTGGAGCTTAGCCAACCCCAACCGGGTGGTGATCGACGTGCGTCAGGATGCGGTGCCGAAGGACATTGCCTGGGCTCCGGGGGTGCGGTGGCAGAGCGGCATGGTGACCGTGGGCAACCGCAGCTTTCCGGTGCATCAACTGCGATTGAACCCCCAGCAGGTGCGCCTGCGCCCGATTTGGGCCAGCCAGCCCCAGGTGCCGGGGATTACTCCCCTGGTGACCATGGCCCGTCAATCTGGGGCGGTGGCGGCCATCAACGCCGGATTCTTTAACCGCAACAACCAACTGCCCCTGGGGGCAATTCGGGAGAATGGCCGCTGGATTTCGGGGCCGATTTTGAACCGGGGGGCGATCGCCTGGAATGACCAGGGCCAAGCCATATTCAACCGTCTCTTCCTCAGCCATACCCTCACCACAGATCAGGGGCGGGGTTTCACCGTTGGGCAGACCAATAGCGGCTATGTGCAGGCGGGCATCGGCCTCTACACGGCGGATTGGGGCAATCTTTACCGCCCGGTGCTGGATAACGAAACCCTGGTGACGGTGCGCCAAAACCAAGTGCTGCAGCAAACCCCCGGTGGGGCGGCAGGTCAGGGGGCGATCGCCGTCCCCAGCGATGGTTACCTACTGGCGGTGCGCTCCTATAGTGAAGCGGCGCGATCGCTGCCCCCCGGCACGGCGGTGTCGTTGACGGCGGATGTGCGGCCCTTGGAATTTGGCAGCTTTCCCTATGCGATCGGGGGTGGCCCATTGCTGGTGAGCGATCGGCGCGTGGTGCTTAATGCCCAAGCGGAGGGCTTCAGCGATGCCTTTATCCGCGAAGCGGCCCCCCGCAGCGCCATTGGGCGGACCCAATCGGGGGAACTGCTGCTGGTGGCGATCCACAACAGCCCTGGGGGACGCGGCCCTACCCTGACGGAAACGGCCCAAATCATGGTGCAACTGGGGAGCGTTGATGCCCTGAATCTGGACGGTGGCAGCTCCGCCAGTCTGTACCTAGGGGGCACGATGCTGAACCGCCATTCCCAAACGGCGGGGCGGGTCCACAACGGCCTCGGGGGTTTTCTGGTGCCCTAGGGGGCTGTTAACCTCGAATTTGTTGGTTGGGTGGCGCGCTATCAGAATCCAACAAAACCGGCATTGGTGTTGGGTTGCCCTTTGTTTCACTCAACCGACAGCGGCCTCTGAGACCCCAGGTTTCTTGGGCAGGATGCGGTTCAATTTTGTAGTGTGGGTCTTTGTATCCTTGATCCACCCTACAAAATTGACTGCTCAGGAGGCTCTGCCTCTGGAAATAGCGGCGGAGCTGTTTTGTCGGCTGGGTTTAGCCAGACGCTTGGCGTTAGGGCAAATGAGCATCAACAAAACCGGCCCCTACGGATATCGTTTTTTCTGGAAATCGCCTACATCGAACTTCATGGGGGCTCGATTTAGGCCGAGAGCACCCTTGAGCAGGGCCGTTTGGTTCAATTTTGCCTCCCCAAGGCATCGCCCCCCAACCATGGAGGTGGCATCACATTGACACACGGTAGCCATGGGCTAGCCATCTCCAATCCCTAGAGTGAGCATACAGTCTTCACCCATTTCTCCCCGTAGGTTACGCCCGCCATGACTTTACCACCGCTGTTAGTTGGAACCTTGCTGATTGCTGTGCTCCTCGGCTTGAGTGTCAGCATGCTGAGGTGGCTCTTTCCCCACTCTGTCGTCCATACTCAGCGTAAGAAGCCGTAGGAAATTCCGTGAATCATGCCAGTCTTCGATAAATGGCCCCGATGGCTGCTGTGGGAAATTGCCCTGCCCTTGGCCCTGCTCAATGGTTGGTTACTGTACCAACTTTTCCAGACCTTCCAGACCCCCTGCACCCTCCTGATTACCGCGACCCTCTTCGCCTTTTTGCTGAACTATCCGATCGAACGCCTCGAAGGGCGGGGCATTGGTCGCGGCATCAGCATCGCCCTCAGCCTGTTATAGCAGTCGCCAATTGCATTAAGACATAAGCTAGAAGCATTTCCCATCTCCGGTGAGTGCCAT
>JAQCKL010000013.1 GCA_027592485.1 Cyanobacteriota bacterium | reverse complement strand
CTTAAGAGATGCGATGGAGCACGTTCTCAAGGTGGTAACGTCTTAACCTAAGTGGCGACGGCTATAGTGAAGAATCTGGCCGGTAGCAGAGTCCGGTTTTAGTGCCCACAGCGAAGGCAGGCTTTGTGAGCGTTGCCTATTGTCCAACCCATTCACCTTCCAAGGCTGGCCTGAGACCTCACCCACTTAGGTCAATCCAATGGGTGTAGGGACTGCTTGCCGGTGAGGCTGGGCTGGCTGGGGCAAGGGGCTTTTGATCGGGATCACTTGGACGGCACAGGCTTTAAGTTCAGGTTGTAGCGAAATAGGACACCCTTCTGAGTGAGTTAGGGCATTGCATTCCGCTTGGTCTGCCCATAGCGCACCCCAATGCATGGGGATAAAGAGCACGCCTTTGCGGATGTACTGGGTGACTTTGATCCGTAGGCGCACGAATCCGCGCCGCGATCGCACCTCAACCCAATTCCCCGACTGCACCTCTAAATGTTGAGCATCGATGGGGTGCACCTCTAAGAAGGGTTCGGGATGGAGATTCCGAATTTTTTCAATGCGACCCGTCCGGGTTTGGGTATGCCAGTGGCCATACAGCCGACCCGTCGTTAACACAAAGGGATAGTTGGGGTCGGGGGGTTCGGCCAGGCCTTTTTCATGGAAGGCGGCGAAGTTGGCTCGGCCATTGGCGGTGGCAAAGATGAAGTCAGTGTAGAGGCGCTTATCGTATTTGTTCGCAGCGGTGGCTTCGGTCTCCTGCTGCGGGCAAGGCCATTGGATGGGGCCTGCCGCTAGGCGATCGTGACTCAAACCGGTCATGTCACAGGGTTGCCCCTGGGTGAGCCGCACAAATTCGTCGTAGACCGCCGCCGAGTTGTGCCAGGCAAACTGTGTTTTAAACCCCAATCGTTGACCCACCGCCGCAAAAATTTCCCAGTCGGCGCGGGCTTCGCCAGGGGCGGGACGAAAGGCGGGACACAGGGTAACGGTGCGCTCGGAATTAGTCATGATCCCGGTCTTCTCTCCCCACTGGGCAGCGGGGAGAAGCACATGGGCATAGTCGGCGGTCTCGGTCGGATAGTAAGCGTCTTGGTAGACCGTGAAGGGGGAAGCTCTGAGGGCCGCCTTAGTGCGCTCGATGTCGGGCATACTCACCGCTGGATTGGTGGCAGCGATCCAAAATACACCGACTTGGCCCTGTTCTAACCCCACTATCATGTCCCAAGCCGCCAGGCCAGGCATGGGGTTAATGCTTCCTGCCGGTAAATCCCAGGCCACCTCTACCGTATGGCGATGGTCAGGATTTTTGACTAAGCGGTATCCCGGCAGAATATGGGAAAGACCGCCGGCCTCACGCCCCCCCATGGCGTTGGGTTGGCCGGTGAGGGAAAAGGGACCGGCTCCGGGCTTGCCGATCTGTCCTGTGATCAGGTGCAGGTTGATCAGGGTGCGGGCTTTGGCGGTGCCCTCAGAGGACTGATTAATGCCCATGGACCAGAGGGACAAAACCCGTTTCGATAGTCCCCAGCAGCGGGCCGCTTCTTTTAGATCGGCGACGGTGATGCCGCAGACTTTAGCCACATGCTCAGGGGGGTAATCGCCCAGAATCTGAGCATAATCGGTAAAGCCACTGGTACATTCATCGATAAATGCCGCATCGATCCACCGTTTGCCCAGCAGAATATGGGCAATGCCGTTGAGGAGGGTGATATCGGTGCCAGGACGAATGGCGAGGTGCAGATCGGCATCTTGGGCGGTTTTGGTGCGGCGGGGATCCACCACAATGAGCTTGACCTTGCCCTTTTTTTTGCGGTGATATTTACGGAAGCGGTTATAGACGATGGGGTGGCAGTCGGCGGTATTGGTGCCAATTAAAAAGGCGCAATCCGTAATTTCTAAATCGGCATAGCAGCAGGGGGGGCCATCGGAACCGAAGCTTTGGATATAGGCGGCCACCGCTGAGGACATGCACAGCCGTGAGTTGGCATCAAAGTTATTGGTGCCTAGGCAACCCTTAAGGAGTTTTTGGGCGGTGTAGTAGTCTTCGGTTTGCAGTTGGCCGGAACCGTACATACATATGGCTTCTGGCCCTTGGGTAATGAGCGTCGATTGAATTTGTTGGGTGATCCGATCAAGGGCTTGGTCCCAGGTGACTTGCTGAAAGGGCTGGTCGAGGCGATCTCGCATCATCGGATATAAGAGCCGATTTTTGTCGAGGGATTCAGCAATGGTGGCCCCTTTGACACAGACCATGCCCTGGCTAGAGGGGTGGGCGCGATCGCCCCGCACCACCCATTCTTCATCACCATCCTGGACTTTGGGTTTAGCTGCAGGTAAAACCTCGAGGCCGCAACCCACACCGCAGTAGGGGCAAAGGGTTTTGCTAGACATTGTCATAGACCAACTCCTGCCGTAATGGGGCAGTCCCAATTTAGGGTTGGACAGAATTGGGGAACATACCAATGGGTACATTCCCCAGTTCGAGGATGATTAGCCGATCAAATCGGTTAGCCTATCCTTCAACAGTTGCGGGCATAGAAGCCGCTACTGCAGGGTCTTCACCCTCATGGAAATCAGCGAAGGAACCCTGCGGTTCATCTAGGAAGAAGACACACAGGAAGGCGACAATTAAGCCAGCTGTTCCGAGTAATTGGAAAAACTGAGCATTAACGACAGCCATTAAGGGTTCTCCGGCATTCACCGCTGCGGAGGAGTCTGTAAACAGGAGTCGCATCGTCAGGTAGGCGACGGCTCCGACGTTGCCGTAAGCTCCGACGTTACCCGCGATCTGGCCTGTAATCCGACGCTTGACCAGGGGCACCAT
This sequence comes from Cyanobacteriota bacterium, assembly GCA_027592485.1. Classification (GTDB taxonomy): domain Bacteria; phylum Cyanobacteriota; class Cyanobacteriia; order Phormidesmidales; family Phormidesmidaceae; genus PCC-6406. Next base: position 17,636 of record JAQCKL010000013.1, on the reverse strand, counting down.
GGCAAAGGTCGCGCCCTCAGAGGATTGCACAAAGAAAGAGCACGCCATGGTCAGCAGTACGGCCAGGGGTAGTGGCCAAGCGCTATTCACCATGCTCATCAGCAGGTAGCCAATGCCCATCCCCCCGGTCAGGATGACCATGGTCCATTTCCGACTCCCCATCTTGTCAGAAATGATGCCCCCACCCGGACGAGACATCAGGTTCATAAAGGCGTAGCTGGCGGCAATCGTACCCGCCGTTGCTTTATCAAGCCCGAAGGTGCCTTCGAAGAAGGCCGGTAACATTGTGACGACGGCTAACTCAGACCCAAAATTCACGATGTAAGTCAGCTCTAGCATCGCGACCTGCTTAAAGCGATAGCGCTCTTCAGGGGTATAGGTCTTAGCACCCGATAACAGATCTTTGTTAACCGCCCAGCAGTTATACGCCTGGAAGGCATAAAGGCCCAATAGGATGATCCAAGCAATGTAAACGCCGCCCTGAGTCAGAAAATTGACCTTCTGTAAGCGCCAGGCCAGCACCATCAGAATGATGGTGAGCGGCAGGTTCATCACCATTAAGAACCAGAAGTCCCGTACGGAAGTAACTTCCATGCCCCGAGCACTCTGGGGACGCTGGTAGACTTTGCCAGGAGGGGTATCGGTGACGTTGAAGTAGTAGAAAATACCGTAAAGGGCGGCAATAATACCACTGCCGGCGATCGCCGCACGCCAGTTCAGAATATCCGTTTGGAAAGGCGGGAAAAGCAGAACCCGAAAAGCCTCATTCTCAGGGAACTGGAAAGCGCCCGGCAAGAACGCTAATGCCAGACCAAACAGCACCATAGTGAAGGCAGAGAAAGCGGAACCAAAGTTACCCCAGCCCCCATAAATGCCCTCTGCAGTGCCCACCTCCTTGGGGGGAAACCACTCTGCGGTCATCCGAATGCCGATCACAAAGCCTGCACCGACAATCCCCATCAGCAACCGTGCAAACACGAGCTGGTTAAAGCTTTGAGCGGTTGCAAAAATCAGACAGGGGATCGCGGCATAAATCAGCAGGGCAGAATAGGTTAAACGAGGACCATACTTGTCTAACAGCATCCCAATAATGATGCGGGCGGGTACGGTCAGCGCAACGTTACAAAGCCCAATCGTCCCCAACTGAGCAGGTTCCAGGCCAAAATCTTGACCAATTGTGGTCGCAAAAGGCGGGAAGTTAAACCAAACGACAAACGTTAAGAAAAAGGCAAACCAAGTCAGGTGCAATATCTTGTACCTTCCCTGAGTTGCTCGTGCAAACAACTCTATGAGCATCTGTGTTACTCTCCTAGCAAACCAAAAAACAGTTCAAACCTTTGTGCGCGTTAACTCACGAGGTTTTTTTTCTGTAAACAACACCACTCCCAACCCACCGGTCGAGACATTTCCCCTGGCCAAGGCAACCCCATTGATTCCCTCGGCCGGAAGCCTATTCACACCGCCGTGACGGCTACACCCCCATGCATTTCGGGTGCCATTGACCGAGGGCTAGCCCCGAAGTGATCGGTCAATAATGTGGTCAAAACTGATGGGAGCTCATCGCAGGGCACCCCTTTTTGGACACAGGTACCGAGCTGGGCCGATTTGCCCACCTTGCCCCCCATATAGATGTCAACGCCTTCCACGGTTTTGCCATCCTTTCGAACCTTGGTGCCCATCAGGCCAATGTCGGCCACCTGGGGCTGACCACAGGAGTTGGGGCAACCGGTCCAATGGATCCGCACCGCTTGAGGCAATTCCAACGCCTGGTCTAGTGCTTTCGCTAGGGCCAAGGCCCGCTGCTTGGTTTCCACTAAGGCAAACTTGCAAAACTGGGCTCCGGTGCAGGAGACGAGCGATCGCACCAAGGGGCTCGGCTGCACTGAGAAGCGCTCTAGCACCGGTTCTGTCAGGAACACCTCTAGCCGTGAGTCGGGAATATGGGGAATGATCACGTTCTGCTCAACGGTGAGGCGCAGTTCCCCCTCCCCATAAACATCGGCGAGGCGGGCTAACTCAAACATGTCTACGGCGCTCAATCGACCCACAGGGATATTTAAACCCACAAAATTGAGGCCCGGCTGCTGCTGGGGATGGACACCGATGTGATCCCGTTTATCCCAATCAATTAAGTCCTCTGAGGCGGCCCGGAGGAGCAGGCGACCATAGGCAGCTTGCACGTTCTCCCGAAATTGCTCAATCCCCCACTCCTCAATCAACCACATCATCCGAGACTTTTGGCGATTCACCCGAGAGCCATGGTCGCGATAGACCTCTAGAATGGCGCGGGACAAATCCACCACATCATCATTGGGCTCCACCCAGGCATCGAGGGGAATCGCCGCTTCGCAGCGTCGCGCCGAGAAAAAGCCCCCCACCAATACATTGAAGCCTAGGAGATCGCCCCGATAGGCGGGCACAAAGGCAATGTCGTTAATCTCTGCATGGACAGAATTATCCCGTCCCCCTTCCACCGCAATATTGAACTTACGGGGTAGGTTTGTGAAGGCAATGTTCCCTTCGCCGTTATTGGTGATCATGTCCTGGAGCTTGCGGACAAAGCCACGGGTATCAATCACCTCGTTGGCATCAATGCCTGCCACTGGCGAACCGGTAATGTTGCGAACGTTGTCCATGCCAGACTGCATGGAGGTCAGTCCCACCGCCTCAAATCGCTCAAAAATATTAGGAATATCCTCTAGGCGAATCCCTCGCAGTTGAATATTCTGGCGAGTGGTAATGTCGGCACTGCCATCGTCGCCATACTGCTGGATTACCTCAGCTAAGACCCGTAGTTTCTGACTGGAGAGCAAGCCATTGGGCATGCGCAGCCGGACCATGAACTTCCCTGGGGTGACCGGGCGAAAAAAGATGCCCAACCACTTGAGGCGATGGGTGAGATCGGTCTCATCCACGGCTTCCCAACCCATTTCCGCAAACTGCTTTAGCTCTGGCTTAACCGCCAAACCATCTTTCTCAGCCTTAAACTTTTCAAATTTATTGAGTTTAGGTGCTGCATCAACCACGGTATTTCCTGTGTCCTGAAAGCGAGTTAGCGTAAGTCGGGAACGATGATAAAGAGGGTGCAAATCTATTGAGATTGGGCAGAGTCACACCCTGATGAAACCGTTGAAGGAACTCACTGTGCCCGCCCAACAATTTTGGGACCAGTCAGCTTGTGACTCAAAGTAGAGGAGGAAATTGGGGTTTTTTGTAGCTAAGCAGACACTTTGTAATGCAGATTGCAATAAACGCATATTCTCCATGCGTCTATTGCGAGTTGGCTCAGGGGGTGGATGCTGGCGGTGTTTTATGCGGTGGACGCACTTTTACGATGCTTTTTACGCATTGGCAGCTGGGTTGTGCTCGTGGCAAACTTTAGTGTGTTGGCCGCTTTGGGATACCTGTGAAACTGATGACGGGTCTGCTGTATAGGGATTGGGCTGAACGGCATGGTGTCGAGAATTGCTACGTCTGACTCCTCTCAATCGAAAGGAGGCTCAGGGCAACCATTAATGATGAGTCCAGCCCTTGATCACGTTTTGACGGATTTAGTGGCCGGTGACTTTCGGCAGCGATGGGAGGCCATTAAACAATTGCCCGCTTTTGGCAACGAAGCGATCGCCCCCCTCTTAGCCCTCCTCACGGCAGCCGAGGAGGCAGAAGATGAAGAGCTTCAGTGGTTTATCGTCCGCAGTTTGGGCAGCTACGACCACCCTCAGGTCATGGCAGTGCTGGTGGATATTCTGATGGCCCCTGCTGATGAGGATCTCAATGCCGCCGCGATCATGGCATTAGCGCAATTGGGTGAGGCCAGTATTGCGGCGGTGATGCCCCTGCTGCAGAGGGTAGAGCGGCGGGCTCAGGCCGTTCAAATATTGGCCTGCTTACATACGTCGAATGCGGTGGCCCCGTTGTTGTCGGTGATTGATGACAATGACCCGGCGGTTCGAGCCCAAGCGATCTCAGCTTTGGGTGCGTTCCAATCCCCTGAAATTTTGCCTGCATTATTGGTTGCGCTGAAAGATCCAGTGGTAGTGGTCCGCCGTGAGGCCGCAGTTGCCCTGGGCCGAGATCGGGAACGGTTAGGGGAGTTAGACTGGATTGAGCACCTCGGGCAGTGTCTATGGGATGTTGACTTAAGTGTGAGACAAGCGGCGGCTAGCGCTTTAGGCCACCTTGGGGTTGCTGGGGCCGTTCCCCATTTGGCAAAAGTTCTGAAATCGCCCCATCAGTCAGAGTCCTTAAAGCTGTCTGTGATTCGATCCTTGGGCTGGATCGACCAGGAAACTGCTCTGAACATTTTGATCGCCACCTGGGATGACGGGTCTGAAAGCTTGCGTTTAGCGATTGTGGAAGCGATCGGGCGTAGCTTAAAACCCCAGTTGCGCCAGCAGTCTCAGCAGTGTTTGCGAGGGTGGTTGGCCTTACTTCTGGGCGACCCCCATGGCAAGGGCCTAAAGCAGTCCTTGGCACTCACCTTAGGACGATGGCAAGATCAGGCGTCAATATCGTTGCTCCAACAACTGGCGACGGATTTAGATCAACAGGTTCAGGCCCATGCGGCTGCGGCTCTCCGATTAATGGGACTGCCTTCTACCCCAGGCCCCGCTGATGCGCCGCCCCCTTTGGCAACCTTTGATACCAAGTCTTAGTTGGGTATCTGTTAATTATTGACCTACTTTTAGGATTTGTATTTGTTTTTTCTAGGGGTTTTCATTGATTCAATTGGGCGTTTTTTGAGGACAGTATGCGCCTAGAACAGTTAGAAGCCTTTCTGGCGGTGACCGAGACGGGCAGTTTTCAAGGGGCTGCCAAGGTCTGCGGGATTACCCAATCGACGGTGAGCCGACAAATCCAGGCGTTGGAGACGGATCTGAATGCCAATCTGTTTCACCGCTGTGCTCGCATCAAATTGACGGTGGCCGGAGAAGCGCTGCTGCCTCGGGCTAGGCGTATGTGCCAAGACTGGCGCTTGGCGACTCAGGAAATTTCGGATTTGATGGCGGGCAAACAGCCGGAGCTCTGTATTGCGGCCATTCATTCGGTGTGTTCTCATCTTTTGCCGCCGGTCCTGCAGCGATTTCGTCAGGCGTATCCATCGGTGCAAATGCGGGTGACTGCCCTAGGCAGCGATCGCTCCCTCAAAGTTTTGCGAGATGGATTGGTGGATATCGCCATCGTTATGGATCATCCCCGCCTAACGCTTAGCACCGATATGGCTGTGACCCCCCTCTACGAAGAACCGGTGGAGGTGCTGATGGCGGCTAACCACCCCCTGGCCACCTGCCCAGAGGTGCCTTGGGCAGATCTCGCCCATTATGCCCAAGTGACGTTTAAGGATGGTTACGGTATGCAGCGGTTGGTGCAAGAACAGTTTGATCGCAGTGGCGGCACCTTGCAGGCAGCCTTAGAGCTCAATACGCTAGATGCTTTTCGTGGGGTGGTTCGACAAGGGCAATTGGTGGCGCTACTGCCCCAATCAGCATTGATTGATAGTCTGCAAGACCCGACCCTAGTGGTGCGTCCTACCCAGGCACCGGTATTGACCCGGAAGGTGGTGGTGGTGACTACGCAAGATCGCCTCAAGATTCCGCCGATTCAGTGTTTCTGTGAGTTAGTTCAGGAACAAAGCCGTCAGTTTCTCCCTGCTGGGGATGATGCTTCCGAACTGACATCTGTCAAGGTATTGGTGGGGCAGGCACGATGAGTCAAGCCTTTCGAGATATTTTAAAGAAGGTGGGAAGCGGTAGTCATACCTCCCAACCCTTGAGTCGGGACGAGGCCGCTGAGGCGGGCCGGATGATGTTGAGCCAAACAGCGACCCCGGCCCAAATCGGGGCATTTCTGATTGCCCACCGCATTAAGCGACCCACGGCCCCAGAACTGGCCGGGCTCTTAGATGCCTATGGGGATCTAGGGCCGATGATGATGCCCATAGACACGGAAAAAGCCGTAACGATCTTTGGGTGCCCCTACGATGGGCGATCGCGCACCGCTCCGATTATTCCCATCACTGCCCTCTTACTGGCAACTGCAGGTATCCCCGTCTTACTCCACGGGGGCGATCGCATGCCCACCAAGGAAGGGCTACCCCTGATCGAAATTTGGCGCAGCTTAGGCTTGCCTCTCGATCAATTGAGCCTCAATCAGGCCCGACAATTGCTGCAAGAGACCGGTTTTGGCTTTGTCTATCTACCCCAACACTTTCCCCTGGCTCAGGGCATTGTGGAATATCGAGAACAAATTGGTAAACGTCCGCCCCTAGCCACCATTGAGTTATTTTGGTGTCCCTACGGCGGCAATGCCCATGTGGTCAGTGGTTATGTCCATCCCCCCACAGAGGAGCTAGCCAAAGGCACCTTTGCCCAGCAGGGGCGTGAACAGTTTACCCTCGTGAAAGGTTTAGAAGGGAGCTGTGATTTGCCCCGCAGTCGCGCCGCCATTGTCGGCGTGACCCATGGGGATGGCCGCTTTGAGCACCTGTTACTCCATGCAGGTGACCATGGGTTGAGCAGCTATGACCTGCCCCTAGATGACGAAACCGCCTATCTTTCCGCCTTGCCGGGGGCCATCGCTGGGCAGCCCAGTGAGTTGCTCGGGTCGGCGCTCTGGAATGGGGGATTTTATCTGTGGCGATTGGGCTACTGTGACACCTTCAGTGCGGGGATCGCGGAAGCTAAGCGGTTGCTGAAAGAGGGGCAGGTCCAAGCCAAGCTCGCTGAAATTCGCCAGGTCTTAGGGCAGCTCAAAGCCCCCTCAGCAGTCCTGGTTTAATGGGGCTGGTTTGATCGACCATAGATGCCATCGATCGCAGGGATGCATGGCATCAATAGGTGGATGCTTTCCGCCATGCTAGGCTCTAAACCCATTCACCATCGAGCCTTTGCGATGAAGTCGGCCCAATCTCAGGTGGCCTTACTGGCCCTGTGTCAGGCCTTGGCCATGACCACCAATACAATTTTGATTACGACCGCTGCCCTGATGGGGTATGCCCTGGCGGAGGATAAAGCCCTGGCGACATTGCCCTTAGCCATGCGGCAAATTGCCACCATGGTCATGACGATCCCCGCTTCTCTGCTGATGCAGCGGGTGGGGCGACGCAACGGATTTCTGGTCGGGACGTTGCTCGGTATCGTCGGGGCCGCATTGGGGATTTATAGCCTAGCGATCGCCCAGTTCTTGGGGTTCACGCTGGCCATGGCTGTGCTGGGAGCATCCAATAGCTTTGTGGGCTATTACCGTTTTGCCGCCGCCGATGTGGCCGATGAACCCTTTCGAGCCCAGGCGATTTCCTGGGTGATTGCCGGGGGCATCATTGCGGCGATTATGGGGCCATGGTTGGCAACGGGATCCCAAGGGTGGTTCAACAGCGATCTGTATATTGGGGCGATCGTCGCCGTGCTGGGGCTACAGATCATCTCCAGCTTGCTGCTCATCGGTCTCCAGATTCCCCCCATGGTGCCAGGAGAGCAGACGGAGGCAAAGCGATCGCCCATGGCAATCATGGGCCAACCCAACTTCATTGTGGCTACCCTGGGCAGTACAGTCAGCTACGGGATTATGGTGTTTGTGATGACGGCGACGCCCTTGGCCATGGCAACGGCGTTCCACAGCTTTGACCAAACGGCATCAGTGATTCAGTGGCATATCTTTGGGATGTTTGGCCCATCATTGTTCACTGGTTGGCTGATTAAGCGCTTTGGGGTCTTAACCATGGTTCAGACTGGGGCGGTGCTAATGTTGGGTTGCCTATGGCTGAATTTAGTGGGCACCAGCTTTTGGCATTTCGAGATCGCCCTACTGCTCCTTGGCCTGGGCTGGAACTTTATGTATGTAGGGTCCACCACCCTCTTAACGGAAACCTATCGGCCCGCCGAAAAGGGTCAGGTGCAGGCCACCCACGATTTCATCATGTTTAGCTTTGTGGCCTTAACCACGTATCTGTCGGGGCGACTGTTCTACCGGTTTGATTGGGCCATGTTGAATCAACTCAGTTGGCCTTTGGTGCTGGTGACCCTGGGGGTGGTGCTATGGCTACAACAAAAACGCTGGCGCGTTCGGCGACTGGGTTAACACAACTGGACTGGCGATTGCCATACATGAGCTGAATTATAAAACGTATAGGGATAGCTCCATTCAGAAGCAGGGGTGCGACACTAGAGAAGGTTCATTGTGAACCTGCTGCCCAACTGTTCTGATGTGTATAGGTCTCTATGGTTGTTGCTGTGCCCCTAGATCAGATTCCCCCTTTAATTGATGGCATGCCCCCACTGGCGGGCTGGGAAGACACCCTGCAAACAGTGACTCACGCTTCGGAGCCAGTTTTCTTAAATCAGACGAATTTGCGTCTACAGGATATCTCGGCAGCCTTTGCGATCGCCCTGCACATGCACCAGCCCACCATTCCGGCGGGGAATAATGGCCAGCTAATCAATAACCTGCAGCACATGTTTGAGCATCCCTACGACGGGGACAATCACAATGCTGGAACCTTTGCCTATTGCTACGCCCGCCTAGGAGATTTCATCCCTGAGCTAGTCCAACAGGGCTGTAACCCTCGGGTGATGCTGGATTACTCTGGCACGCTCCTATGGGGATTTCAGCAAATGGGCCGCCACGACATCTTGGATAAGCTGCGACTGCTCACCTGCGACCCGGCCTATCAACCCCATGTGGAATGGCTGGGTACCCTCTGGGGCCATGCGGTGGTGCCCTCCACGCCCATCCCCGATCTGCTACTGCACATGCGAGCTTGGCAGCACCACTTTGCGGCGCTATTTGGGCTCGATGCCTTGGCGAGGGTCAAGGGATTTTCACCCCCGGAGATGAATCTGCCCAACCACCCCGATACCCTATATGCCTTTGTTAAAGCCCTACTGGACTGTGGCTACCAGTGGCTGATGGTGCAAGAACATACGGTCGAAGCCCTGGCGGGTGGCCCGTTACAACAGCCCCATGTGCCCCACCGCCTAGTGGCACGCAACAGCCATGGGGAAACCGTTGAAATTGCAGCCCTGATTAAAACCCAGGGATCAGATACTAAGCTGGTGGGCCAGATGCAGCCCTATGCCGCAGCCAAAACCCTACAGCCGTTGACGCTCGGAGGGATTCAAGTTCCTCCTTTAGTCACTCAGATCAGTGACGGTGAGAATGGCGGGGTGATGATGAATGAGTTTCCCAGTGCCTATAAGCTGGCGTGGCGCGAGATGGCCCAGAAACAAGGGGGACGGGCGGGCACGGTGGGCATGAATGGCACTGAATACCTGGAATTACTCGGTGCCGCTGGGGTGACCCTAGCCGATTTCCCCGCATGTCAAGCGGTCGGCCAACATCGCCTCTGGCAGGAGACCGGGACTGATCTCACCCCAGAACGCGTTACCAAGGGCATTGCCAGTCTGAAGAATAGTGACGGCGGATTTCAAATGGATGGGGGATCTTGGACCAACGATCGCAGTTGGGTCGAAGGCTACGAAAATGTGATGCAGCCGCTGCAGCGACTGAGTGCCCGTTTCCATGAAATGGCCGAGAAGTTGGGCGATCGCAAAGGGGCTATCTATCACCGTGCCCTGTTACATACGCTGCTGCTAGAAACCAGTTGCTTCCGCTATTGGGGCCAAGGCAGTTGGACCGACTATGCCCAGACGCTTTATCGTCAAGGCATGGCAGCACTCTCTACGGCTCCAGACATTCATCGATAGCGGTTATCATTCCAGTCAAAACCAGGTTGAGACTCACCATTGCGGGGCTTCCAGGCCACCTCACTGCCATAGGTGCCTGGTCGCCAAGTTTTGCTCCTGTCCCCTTGCTCATCGGTCACCGACTGAGGCGTGAGGCGCTTTTTCCGGCGTAACTGCCGCAGTTGGATCAGCGCTTCTGCCCAATCTAAGGTGGGATTCTTAAACCACTCCCGCAAGAGTTGCAAAACGGCTTGGGAACCATCGTCAGGGGGAATGTCTTGGAGGGGCTGGGATAAACGAATGGGGTCCACTTGGACTGCCGCAAAGGCCTGACGGACCACGTGGGTAATCTTAGCTTTGAGTTCCTGGTGAGCGCGATCGCATTGATGCTGCCAGCCCTTTTCACTAGAGGCATAAAGGGGTGGCAAACGATTCAGCGCATAGGTTTCCACCTCGACTCGTTTGACATACCTCAGCACTCGCTCAGGCAGTTGCTTCAGTTGTTCCTCTACCTCAGCAGCGACCAAGCGTTCCATCGCATTGATATGGGTTGGGGCAGGTGTGACGTTATTAACCATGAATAAAACCAATCCTTGGTGTGCGGTTGGTTACGCGACTGTTTTAGGAGCACTGCCACTCCTAGCGATTTTAGATTCAAAGCACCCTGCAAGTATCGAATACTACAACTTTAGCCCGCTGTAGCGATTCTCAATGGAGGGCATAAGTCGATACGGCTATGACCACTCTGTACAGTTGATTGCTACAAAGGGGTTGGGCTAACGCCTTTAGCCGCTGACTCCGATCTCAACAGACACACCCTGAAATACACTGTCCGTAAAAACACTATGGATCGAAATGATCCGAGTCTGAGTGCCCACCATCATAGATGCAAAAAGAGGTCTATGTTGCCAAACCCCCCAAAATTAGTGTTTATGGGGGTTGAATTGGGTTTGGTGCCGATGATGGACCTGGGGCAAGCGGGTGATTGCCCAGACCTAAATGGGTTTTTAGGGCCAGCAATTCAGCCTCAACGGATGAATCCGCGCTCACAGAATCCTGCAATGCCAGAGTGGCTGCGGGTTGTAACCGATTGAGTTCTTCTAAGGCTGCTGCTTGAGCCTCTAAATCGAGCACCCGCTCTTCCATAGGCCCAAAAATACTGTCAGTGCTGCGATCACCCATCTCAGCGATCAAGGTATGGAGTCGCTGCGAGGCTTCTGCTGAGCGAGCTCGAGCTTTGTAGAGATCTCGGCGGGTACGAGCCTCAGCAATTTGCTGGTCTAGGGTCCGCATGTTCCCTTTGAGCTGTTCCACCACCTGCCGCTGTTGACCGAGGTAATGATCCATCTTTGCCATTAAGGCTAAGTAGGATTGCCGCTGACTTAAGGCTTCGCGGGCAATTGCCTCTTCCCCCTTGATGAGGGCTAAGTTAGCTCGGTTATACCATTCCACCGCCCAGGTTTGATGTTGAGAACGCTGGCGTTCCGTCCGTTTTTGGGTGGCGATCGCTTGGGCCACCGACTGCCGTAGCTGCACGAGTGCCATCTGCAGATCAACAATGGCTCGATCCAGACGCTCTTCAGGATCCTCAATCCCCCGCACCCAGTCATTAACTTGGGTGCGAATGACGGTATTCAGGCGGCGTAACCAGCCCATATTGACCCTGTCCTCAATGCCCTGATAGCACGATAACAGACCCCTCTCTCGGGCTGCCTTTAAGGGGTATAGACGGTGGCACTAATGCCTTGGCTCTGTAGGGCAGATGCGGCGGCAGAAGCATCTGCCTCGGCGTTGTAAACCCCCAACTGAATGCGCGCCCCAACTGGGTAGTTATGGACATAGGCATCACCCACCACCGCTCGTGCTGCCGCTAAGGAAGGATCGCCGGTATAGTCCGCCACTACGTAATAAATCTGATTACTAGCGGCAACCGGCGAGGAACGAGGGGGTGCAGGCTGGGTCGCAGGCTCAGCCACCGGGTTGGGTGCAGGGGTGGTCGGCACTGCTGGTAATGGGGTTGCCGCTGGATTAGACGGACGGACCTGATTCCCAGGCCTTTGGGATTGGGTTGGGGATGCCGCCTGGGGAACAGGCCGAGGCAAAAGTGTGACTGGGGTGGGTGCAACAGAGGTTGGAGCCGTGTTTGCACTTGCGGGACTCGGCGCTACTCCTGGGATGATCGCCGTTGTTGGAGTCGAACTGGCGTTGACGGACGAGTTGGCCCTTAATGAGCGGTCCGCACTGGGTAGGGTACTGAGGCTACTCAAATTTAACTCAGTAAATTCTGACCGCGAGAGATCAGGTTGCTGTAGAGAAGCCGGTTGCTCAGAGCTGTTGAGCTGCAATGCATCTGACTCCGTCAGCTCGGTCTCACCACTATCAGCCGCAAATCGAGCCAGGGGAGTCTGAGTGGCCAGATGATGCATGGCGGCAGGATTAACCAGTGCATAACCGAGACCAGCACTGGCAACCAATAACAATAAAAGGCCTCCCATCCCTAGGGGCGTACCTAGAGCGGTTTTCCAGGCGGTCCCTGCATGGGTTTCTTCCCGAGGCTCCAAAGGTTGCACGGGGTAGTCTGCCAAGCTCTCCAAAAGCACTGCCGATGAGGCTAAATAGGCCTCCGGGTTGTCCGGAGCATCGACTGTTTGGGTGGCCAAAGCGCCTACCATCATGGCAGGCACAGCAGCGGCCACCGGGGAACCATCCATGGGCGGCTGACGGTTGAGCTTAGGATTTGGAGGAGGAGGGGGCGGCAAGGGTTTACCGTTAACTGCGGAGGGTGACGATGCTCGGTTGGGCTGCGCCTTAACCTCAATCAGCGAGAGGGGACGAGGGCGGGGGCGAAAGACCGGTGGGGGCGGTGTAGCAATGCCCTGCTTCTGTTGGCGGTATCGAGTCAGTTCCTGCTCTAAATTAACCGTGAGGCTATTCAACGTATTTTGTAGGGGCAAAGGCAATACGTCTGCTAGGGCATGAACTGATGAGGCAGCTTGGGAAGAGGAAGTTTGATTCATTGGGATTTAGGACGCTCCTGGCCAGAATTCATCCATATCGCTAAGTATTCAGAGTGCAGATGACCATCGGCATACGTTACGGCTCGGACAGATTGGGGCAGTGGGCTACACGGGCTTGCCGCATTAACCCGCTCATGGGTCCCTCTTGGGATACCTCAGATCTGCTAACTTGCGTTTAGTTATAGCAGCGGATACCCAAAATAGCGCACGAAAAACGCAATATCTAGTGTTATGTAGTCATTGAAGGAGGCAAAGCCATGCAATCGCTACAGCAGGCCATGGCAGATTTAGAGGCATCACCCCAGTGGCGATCGCAAGCTTCACTGCGGAATGTTCTCAGGGTATGGCCCCAAGTCGTCGGGCCTGCGGTGGCCCAACACAGTCGACCGACAGGACTGCAAAAACAGATTTTGCAGGTCATGGTCACCAGTGCCGCTTGGTCTCAAACCTTGACCTTCGAAAGACTGCAGATTTTAGATAAGTTGCGGCCTCATCTACCCAAAGCAGTTGTGGTCAATGACATCCGCTTTAGTTCAGGGCGCTGGTCGAGTGCTCCACAACCTTCCCTGGGAGATACGGTCCTTGCCAACCATCCGAGTCGTTTAAGCTCGACGATCGCGCAGGCCAATCGCGGTCGCCCAGAGAGCGCGATCGCGGCATTTAACCAGTGGCGACATGATCTCGATACCCGCAACGACCAGCAAAAATGCTGCCCCAGTTGTCACTGTCCCTGCCCTCCGGGGGAACTCGCCCGGTGGTCAGTCTGTAGTATCTGTGCGGCCCATCAATGGCAAGCTTCCATTGGACAAGCCAGGGATCGCGATTCAGTAACCTTCACAACTCCGCCGACCAGCCCTAGTACCTGATGGCATAAGCCCCAAATACTCTTGCGGATGGCAGGAGGGCGTCAGGGGAAAGGGGGCTAGACACTGGAATGGGCAAGGGATTTACGCTGCAGAGTACTAGGAGTGCTCTCATTCTTAGGGCAGAAGCAATGGAGCGCGCCAGTCTTGCCCTAACCAGACTGGCGACTGCCATAGCACCGTTGCATCATGTTGTGAGACTTACTGACACCAATCGTTATTCAAAACCTCAGAAATCAAAACCTCAGAAATCAACATTTAAATATCATTCTGGACTTACCCCCCTCCCGGAGATTCATGCAGCTCCCAATATTTTCCTATACAGATCAGAAGATCAACAAAAATTAAGGTAGACCTACTCAATAATGAACTTCCCAATGCTTGCGACCGATCAAACCCCAGAAGATTCCCCATCTAGAAATCGATCCCTCATTCCATAGAGTCCATAGAGAACACTTTTCCCCTTGAATAGCCCCATATACATTTCTGAAGTAATCATAAAGAAAATCTGAAGCTTGGAATTGCGGCCATTCCCTATTCAAAGACTTGAGGGTATTGAGGATCTCAAGGATCGGACCCTCCAGAAACCGTGCAATTGAAAGGTCAGAATAGTGTCATGTCGATTCTGAGGAACGTCGCTATGGACGCAACACAGTTTGGTATTTCATGCTGCCAGCGTTGTCGCTACTACACACCAGAAGGACGACGAGGGGGCAGTTGTAGCCAGCTTGCTGTGCCCGTCCAAGGTAAATGGAAAGCGTGTTCCTTGGCGACGCCAGTCTTCTTGGACAGCATCTCGACCCTAGGAGCCCTACCACTCTGGCCTGAAGATTTGGTGATCATGGCGCAGCATTCTGAAATTGCCGAAAAAGATGCCCTAGTGAACTGTCTGTAAGGTGATCTAAAGCCCTTCAGATAGTGCCCTTGATATTGAGATGTCCTCTGTGTTGGCCTTGAAGATACAACGCAGGGGATTATTGTTGTATGGCAGTCGTCAGTCCGGTCAGGACAAGACTGCGCGCTCCGTTGTTTCTGCGTTAAGGATCAGAGTGATCCTAGGTATCCTAAGAAAAGTGGCCAAAATCACATGTAAGCCAGAGGTTTACGTGCTCAGTTCGTCCAATTTGGCCTTGACGGCCTGGATATCCTGCCACATCAACCATTTGGGGGAGCCTTGCTTGCGGGAAGGGTTCCGTAGTAAGTATGCTGGGTGGAAAATGGCCATACATAACCGGTTCTGCCACTCGATCCATTGGCCACGAATTTTGGTGATGCCACGCTTTTCACCGGTCAGCCCCTTCATGGCGGTGGCTCCCGTCAGCAAGATAATTTTGGGATCCATTAATCGAATTTGCTCTAGGAGATATCCCTTGCAGGCCGTGACCTCATCGGTGGTCGGGGTCCGGTTGCCAGGGGGGCGACATTTCACCATGTTGCAAATGTAGACGTCTTGCTCGGTGTCCAAGCGAACTGCGGCCAAAATCTGATCAAGGAGCTGGCCCGATCGCCCCACAAACGGTTTACCCTGTTCATCTTCCTGTTGTCCCGGCCCCTCACCAATGATCATGATCGAGGCCTTGGGATTCCCTCGACTGACCACCACATGGGTTCGCGTCGGGGCCAAATCACATCGCTGACATTGGTGGCAATGGGTTTCTAAATCTTCGAGGGTGCTGTAGATGCCAGGGTTGATGGGGATATTAGCGCTAGTGGGGATTGCCTCATAATCAACGGGGGCAGTATCAGCATTGAATAAATCGATTTGATCTTCGGCCATGGTGTCGAGGCTGGGGGGAGTGCAGTCATTGTAAAAGGAAAGGGAAGCGGAGGGCATTGTGGCCAAAGCGAGACCAGTCCCTCATTTGTCCCAGGTGTCTTGACTTTGGGGAACCCTGTAAATATCACCACGTCTTTAAGACCTAGTGGCAAGGTTTGCATTGATATTGACTACCGAGAGGAAGGGAAGCACCATGGATAGCCAGCGTTCATTTCGGTTGATCAGCCGTTTAAGTTGGGCCGTAGGACTCGGGCTAGTGCTTATCCCAGTGGGTTTGAGTTATGCAGAGGATGAAGCCCCCAGCAGTGGCAGTCCCCGCTTTAGCTGTGTCCTGGATAATGGCCGCTATACGGTGATGTATTCTCCCGAGAGTCAGGCTGGTCAGCAATATCCGTGGGCTGTACCCGATGATATGGGGGCAGCATGGCCCGCTGAGCGCCGCTGTAATGTGATTAGCGATCGCCTCGAATCCTACCGTCCCGATGGTTTAGTGGAACTGCAAACGGGCCTGGAAAATGGTTATAACACCGTCTGCGTAACCACGGAAGCCGTGTCGAGTTGCCGGATTGTCTTCACCGTCCCCCCAGGGCAAGATCCGGTGGCGACCCGCGATCGCGTCTTCAACAATTTAGTGTTGGCAGACCAAGGATCATCCACGGAAGGGGTGAACACGTTCACCGATGGCGAGAGCAGCATTTTGGATCAGATTGGTGATGTCTTGGGGGGGGCTTCCCTACCGGGGCGATCCAATTCATCCAGGAGCGGCATTAATCTGCGTCCGTTCTTAGACCCTGCGGATGGCGGGACCGGTGCCCAATTCACTGGGGGTAACGGTGGCGGGCAGCCCCTCAATCCTGACAACTTTCGCTAGATCAGGCCGCGCACCGATGGGGGTTTTGCCATGACCAACCCAGCCTAAAGACGAGTGCTCGACGGCGGAATTCATGGGACTACTACGATTTCTAGCTCCCTTGCCCCTTCGGCACCCCCGCTCTTGGTAAGAGTGCTGGATTTATGTCCTCAGGTACTCGGCTGGGTTTGTCATGGCCGGCGGTTTAAAATGGCCAACGCAGGCTTCATATTCCCAGAGATGACTTCTTCTAGTGCCGCCAAACCCGCCTGGGCAGGGGAAGACCTCCTGTCACAGCTGGTGAATCTCTTGATTCGGACAAAACCGCTCTATGCCTTGATGAAACGTCAGGCCCGGCAGGTGCTGATCAAAACCGCCGAGAAAAACGGCATCCCTTGGCGGCAGACCTATACAGAGTGGGATGCCTCTGGTGTGCGCGACCAACTCTCCGCAATGACCAACCCTGCGGTCACCTATCCGGACTACTATCGCGTCCCTTTCCATGCCTACAGCGATGGCAATCTCTGCTGGCAAGCTGCCTTTGAGGCGGAATCAGCCACCTATGCCATGGCGTTACGGGTTTGGCGTCAAGAGGACTTGACCTGGCAGGCTGCCCAAGCGCGATTGCGTGGTGGTTTTCACCAAGCCCTCAGGGATCATGGTCCGGAGCAGGTGCGAGACATTCTGGATGTCGGTTGCTCCGTGGGCATTTCTACCCTGACGCTGCATCGGTATTACCAACAACGGATGGATCATCCTGTCCGTACGGTGGGTTTGGATCTCTCTCCCTATATGTTGGCGATCGCCCAGGCTCGCGACCCCCACCAGGAAATTGACCAATGGCATCATTGCCAAGCGGAAGCGACTGGGTTCCCTGAGGCTAGCTTTGATGTGATCACCTTGCAGTTTGTTGCCCATGAGCTGCCGCGCCAGGCTAGCCGAGCGATTTTCCGAGAGGCGCTCCGGATCCTGCGTCCTGGTGGGGCCTTAGCCTTAACCGACAACGATCCCAAATCAACGGTGATCCAAAATCTGCCGCCGGTGCTGTTCACGTTGATGAAAAGCACCGAGCCCTGGAGCGACGACTATTACACCTTTGATGTGGAAGCCGCACTCACAGAGACTGGATTTGAGCCGCCAGTGACGGTAGCTACCGATCCCAGACATCGGGCGATCGTGGCCCGTAAACCGGCATAGAACCCTGGAACAAGACCTGGGTCGGTTCAGATGTACGGCTCAGATTGAGGTTAAAGCAACCGTGGGGATGAGGGTCTCAAAAAGGCCGAGCAGCCCCAGTCACAGATCACAACCCCCAGGGGTAGAGGGCGCTAGAGTGTGAATCTGAGTCTGGGATCAGGAGCATTATGGACACTGGCGCAACGGTTATAGCCGTCGCCACTTAGGTTAAGACGTTACCACCTTGAGAACGTGCTCCATCGCATCTCTTAA
>JAQCKL010000530.1 GCA_027592485.1 Cyanobacteriota bacterium | reverse complement strand
AGTGATACTCCAGCAAGAAAATCAGGGTCGGACCAGCGCTATGCCTTGATCCCTTGGGCAGATCCAACAGCAGGGCCGCCGTTTCCGCCAAGGTTAGTCCGCTCGTCGCGCTTCGATCCAGCTGTTCCAGGATATCTTGGCATTCTGTAGCAGCGGTTGAAAACCATTGCGATGCCATCTAATATCACCCTGCCACCTGGGCCAACTCCCCTAGCAATTTCGGCAGATGGGCCTGCAACCGCTCAGCGGCAGCCGCGGGATCGCAGCCGGTGACATCGATTTGTGGAATCTGCTTTTCCCGGCGTGCCAGGTCGTAGCGGTAGGTGCGATCGTAGTAATCCAGCAAGAGTTCACAGGCGGCGTGACGGTCTCCGGCCCGAATATGGGCGATCGCCGCCTGGGTCCGTTGCCCCCCCAACCGTTTGCGAATGCGTTCGGTGGCGGCGATCGCCGCTGCCGGGTCACTGTCCCCATATATCTCCACCAGCACCGCCACCCGTTCTGCCACCGCACGGACAATTTCCACCGTGGGAGCTGCTTCCATTTGCTGAAACACCTCATCGGGGATGCGGCAGGTCCCGATGCGACGGCTTTCGGCCTCCAGCCACAAGGGGCGTTCCGGTCGCAAGGCTGCCCATTGCTGGGCCAACAGATTTTCAAACTGCTCGGTGCTGGGTTGGGGGGGCATGTCGAGGCTGCCGTAGCTGCTGCCCCGATGGTGGGCCAAGCCTTCGAGATCAATCACCTGTTGGCCCTGGGCGGCCATGGCCAGCAAAATGTCGGTTTTGGCGGTGCCGGTCATGCCCCCAAGCACCACCACCCGTCGGGGCTGGGCCAGACAATCCCGCACCCAACGGCGATAGGTTTTATAACCCCCGGCCAGGGTCGTGACTTGGAATCCCGCCAAACCCAGCGCCCAGGCCACCGCTCCGCTACGCATTCCCCCTCGCCAACAATGGACCCGCACAGTGCGATCTGGGGCCAGGGCTTGGGCTTGGCGAATAAAGCCCCCCATCTTGGGGCCGACCAAGTCGAACCCGAGCTGCACCGCAGGATCCTTGCCCTGCTGCTTATAGCAAATCCCCACCTGAGCCCGCTCGTCGTCAGAAAACAACGGAAAGCTAACCGCCCCCGGTAGATGTCCCTGGTGATGTTCCCCAGGGCTGCGGACATCCAGCATCGGTCCGGGAGCGGCTAAAAAGGTCTCGATATCGACGGGTTTTACCATGTCCTGATTGTAATCGGCGGTTCGCCCGCCGCTCGGGGCAAAACGGTGCCCATGGCCCGACTATGGCCATAGCCCAAGTGGTGGAGTTCAGCGAGACAAGCCCCAGCGCGATCGCTCGGCACCGCCGCCAGTAGTCCCCCCGCCGTCTGGGGATCAAACAGCAGCGGATAGTCTGGATGCTGGCTGTGGCGCTGCCCGTTGTGCAAAAGCTGAGCCGCCTGGAGGTTTTGGGGATGGAGAGAGCTGAGGTGGCCCTGGGCCAGGGTCTCGCGGGCTCCCGCCAGTACCGGCAACTCGGTCAAATCTAGCCCCACCGATACCTGGGACGCGGTCACCATTTCCCCCAGATGGCCTAGCAGCCCGAAGCCGGTGACATCGGTGCAGGCCGTCACGCCATGGCGACGGAAACAATGGGCAGCCTCGGCGGAGGATTGGATCATCTGGGCGATCGCCCCCTCAATCCACCTACCCTTCGCCGCCCGGTCCATGTCAGCGGCAAACAGGGTGCCGGTGCCTAGGGGCTGGGTCACAATCAGGGTGTGCCCCGGCTGCAAATGCCCCTTGCGCCAAATCTGATCGGGAGCTACCAACCCATTACAGGCAAAGCCAATCATCAGCTCAGGGCCCTCGGTGGTGTGGCCGCCCACTAAGGGAGTGTGGCTCGGGGCCAAAGCGGTGTGGATGCCCGCCAGCAGGTGATAGAGGGTTTCGACCTGCTTAGGACCAGTGCCGTAGGGCAGGGTAATCATCGCTAAAACACTTTGGGGCGTTGCCCCGGTGGCATAGAGATCGCTGAGGCAATGCTTCACCACAATCTGGGCCATCACGAAGGGATCATCCACCAGCGCCCGAAAGAAATCCACCGTGTGGACCATCAGTTGCCCTTCGGGGACCCGCACCACCGCTGCATCGTCGGGGGCATCCAACCCCAGGATGATATTGGGGTTTCCGGCTCCAGACCCCTCGGGGAAAGCCTGCCGCACCCGTTCCAGGGCCTGGCGCAGCACATCGTTGCCCACCTTCGAGCCACAGCCCGCGCAGGGCATGGGAGGACTGGGTGGAGCCGCCGTTGGCTGGGCAGTGATGGCTGGTTCGCCCCCTGGCTTCATGGCGGGGAAGTCCTTGAACAGATCCATAAAGGTCTGATCAATCCGATTTTTCCAAGCCCGCATCCAGGGCGATTCAAAGGTGAAGGGGCCACGGGAGGCGATCGCACTGCCGTCACCGGTATCAATAATGTTGAGATATTGGCTTTGGGGCCGAAAGGGCTGCAGGGGTTGCCCTTGCAGCGCCGCCTGCAGATTGTGGAACAACGGTGGCCCCTGGCGCACCGCAAACACCCCCGCCTTAGGGCGCGGGTCATGGACCATGGTGGCCACATCCCCCGCTGCAAATACCTCGGGATGGGACAGGCTTTGCAGGGTGTCCTTCACCAAAATAAAGCCCTGGTCATCGGTGGTCAGCCCTGATTCCCCTGGCCAGCTCGGTGCAGCGGCATTGGTGACCCAAAAGACGCGATCGCACCCTACCGTCAGCCCCGAGGCACACCGCACCCGACGGCCCTGGCCCTCTGGCTCAACGGCCACCACGGATTCCTGCAAATGCAGCTTCACCCCGCGCCGCTCAAAGTGACGGCGGAGCAAGCGCCGGGTGCTGCGGTTCCGACCATTGGCAATGTCTTCGCCCCGATGAAACAGATGTACGGTGAGCGGAGTTTGGGGGTGGCCCACCTCGGCCAAAAGGGCTTGCAGCCGCACCTGCATATTCAACACCAGCTCCACCCCGCCCACCCCACCGCCCACAATGGCGATCGCCACCGGGAGATCGGGCTGTTGCCGCACCTGATCGAGCAAGTCCGCCCAAGCTTGCAGGAGTTGCGGCACCGGTTTGGCGGCGATGGCGTAGTCGGCGGCACCGGGCACGGCGATCGTGGCGGGGGTGCTACCGGTGTCGATGGAAAGAATGTCGTAGGCGATGGGGGGATGCCCCGCACAGTGGACCTGGTGGGCCTCCAGATCGAGGCCCACGGCGGTATCCATCACCAGGCGACAATGGGCAAACCGGGTCAGGGGCCGCAGGTCAATGTGGGCGGTGTCGAAGTCGTACAGGCCAGAAATATGGCAGGGCAAAATCCCCGAGTAGGGGGGATCGACCAGATTGGTAATCAGGG
>JAQCKL010000529.1 GCA_027592485.1 Cyanobacteriota bacterium | reverse complement strand
GCCGTCAGTGGTGGTGCTGGCCACCGCGTTGCCGTTCCCATCCAGCAGGTGGACTTCCACGCCGGAAACACCTGCTTCGTTGGCGTCTTGGATGCCGTCTTGGTCAAGGTCGTTGAAGACGAAATCCCCCAGACCCGCTTTCCTGAAAAAGCCTGCATCAATGCTGGTATCGACTTCACCGGGGTCTAGGGAAGCCACATCGGAAAGTGGGCCATCAGAGTCAGTGGTATCATCCCCCCCTTGATTGCCAGGGCTAGCCATGTAGCCGTCTGGCGTTTCAAATTGCACTTGGTAGTCACCGGGCAACACCGTGAAGTGGTATTCGCCGTTGGCGTCGGTGGTGGTGCTATCGACGACTTCATCGGCTTCAATCGTGCCGTCACCATCAACGTCAGCTAGTAGGTTGACGGTGACCCCTGCGATGCCCGTTTCGCCCGCATCCTGAAGACCATCCGCATCACTGTCTTCAAAGACAAAATCCCCCAGTTTGGCTAACTCAACTGCGGTGATGATGATTTGGGCATCAGGCCGACCATCGGGTTGACCATCCGGATCAGTATCGGCTCCATCAGCACCAGTCGAGTTGCCGTCTGGGACCAGAATAATCGCAACTTTCTGACCCGGTCCTGGGACGAATCCTTCGCCTTCACTTTGGGCTAGGGCAACGATCGCATCCACATTGGCCTGATCAAAGCCACCAAAAAATACGTTTAACCCCGTTGTGGTGTCCGCCGTCAGTTGCGGCGTATCCATCAATGTCCAAATTGCCACCTGAATCTCAGCGGTGGTGTAGCCAGCCAACTGACCATTGGGATCATTGAGAAGCCAGTTCACGAGGTCAAGGTTTTCGGGTTTCTCGATGATGCCACCCAGGCCGTCACTGAGGACGGTTTGGTCGTAGCTGGAATAAACACTAGCCGTAAAAGGTTGAGGCGTACCCTCAGAGTAGGTGGTGGAGTTGGGTAACCCCAGGGCTTGGCTGAGGTTAGGAACCGTAACCCCAGATTCACCGTAAACACCATCATTGTCGAGGTCGAAGGCTTCATAGCTGAGGGGGAAGTCTGTATCGATACAAAAAGCATCGACGGCCCCGCTTAGAATGCCAGAATCATCAGATATTTGGACATCAAAATAGCTGCGATCGCCGACGCCAGGCCCCCCGGCGGCCAAATTGGGTGTTACCGCTGTCAACGTTACTTGACTGGGTAGAAGGTTACTCAAACTTTGGGAAAGCTCACTCATGGTTCAAAACCCTACGGTGCACTAGCGTTTATATGAAAGCCGACGTCCAGAATTTGGCTAAAGCAGGTCCATCTGAACATGGGCGATATCGCCGCATCAAGGCAGCAAAAACATTCCTGACTGCACCATGCTGAAAATCTCAGACATGGAATAATTGCCAAGAAGAACGAGAAATGATCTATTTCGGAATAATCCGTTCCCGCCTGATTGCAGGCGGTATCAATCTACCCCTGGGACCAATACCTCTAAATGTGCTGTGGGTGAAATTCCAAGATGATTAAAACTGTGGTCAGGCTCGACAGAATCGCCAATACCCTACAGGGGCAGGCCTGATACGCTACTGCCAAACATTCAAAATATTCAACTGAAAAAACAAGCACTTTTCGAGGCGATTATCCAATCCGTTGCAGCGGGCTACAGTCCCCGTACCATGGCACAAAATTCAAAGATCCGGATTGTCTTTGATTGAGGCCCCGTGTTGGTCTTAGCAACACAGATGAATCTTCCCAAATCCTAAGGACACCAAGCCCTCGATAGGATGCTTAGCACGGCCATCAACAGCCAGCGCCGATCAGTAGATGTTTGGAAAGAGTCGTCATCAGGTTGGGAAGTCAACCTGATGCTGATGGCCCAACTGGAGGGGAGAATCAGCATCAGGGTTACGCCCCCGAGGGGAAAGTTAGCTGCAATCGTAGGCGGACTTACTTACGGGCACCCGCCATTTTTTGGGCAACCATGCACCCACCCACCGTCAGAATCCCCAGAACAGTCATGGGTTCAGGGACTTCTTTTGTGGGGGTCGGGTCAGGGGTCGGAATGCCACCAAAGGCAGAAGCGGGAACTGAGGCAACAGCCATGGTCACAACCGCAACGCCAGCGGCCAGGAGGGTCTTCTTGAGCATTGTGCGGGCTCCAGATAGATTAACGACAACTCACCATCCACTTAGACCTCACCCATAGCGAAATCACGTAGGTGGTGTACGTAATATATCTAACATGACCTTAGGGGGCGTATATAAAGCTTCGATGAAGTTCTGGATGCGATCGTTACCTCTAGCTTGAATTTGTTGTGTGGGTGGTGAACGTCCCATTTGAAACCCTTGCTATACCTATGGTTTAAGGTTTAAGGCGGCAATGCACCCTAACCATGGCAGCAGCTTTAGAGTATCTGATGAAACCTAATGTCGATGACACAAGGGCAGTCATTGAGCATTGTTTCTCAGTATTAATCCTGTCAGTGGAGGCATCTAATATCCATGGATCGTACCCGCATAAGATCGGATAGCAGGGTCTAGCCTCAAACATCGGTAACACGGCAGTTCCGTAATTACCGATGGAGTTACGTCAAGAAGATTCTGAGGGGTTAACGGCCCTCAAGCTGCATAACCAGCCTCAGGATTTTGGTCGGTGATCACTTCATGTTTGGCGGAGCCCTAGCCGGCGGGGACACCGCTGAGGCGCAGCAGGTCGCTAACGGTGGGGCAATAGGGGGTTAGGCCCAAGCTGGCGGGGTTGACGGGGTTTTGGTAGGTGAAATGGCGATATTGCAGGCAAAATCGATCCCAGGGGGCCATCTCAATGTTGAACCATTCAATCAAGCGATCCGCCAGCCAAGCGGAGAGGGGAATGCCAAAGAATTGACGCATCCCCAGATAGTCCGTCATTTCGGCAACGGCTGCATTCACCGTGAGGGCCGGGTTGCCAATCACCACCCGGCGATCGCTACCCGCTGCTGGGGGATGGTCGATCAGGTGGCACACCACCTGGGCAATGTCGCGGCCATGGGCAAAGTGGAAGCTGCCGTCGGCCCGCAAAAACCGCACCAGCCACATCCACTTGGCCACCTCCGGCAACCCGGCGGAAATGTGGGAATAGGGCTTGTCTTTGTCGCCCCCAAACACCAGAGTAGGGAAGACGGTGGTAATGCGGGGGGCGATTGCCGCCTCCGGTAGGCGCAGGTAGCACTCGTACTTGCTGCGGATGTAGTCTGTGCCCAACTGCCCCGCCTGGGGTAGAGGATGGTTATCGTGGTCCAAAATGCTGGCGGTGGAAAAATACAGCACCTGCTGACAGCGATCGCGATCGAGCCAATCTAGCAGCGCCAAGTTCCCCGTCACATTGATATCAAAAATTTCTTGGGTGCCCCCCCAAGAGGGGGCGGCCAA
>JAQCKL010000528.1 GCA_027592485.1 Cyanobacteriota bacterium | reverse complement strand
CTTGTCGCAACTTATACCCTGAGAGCTTTTATTACTTCAAGACCGACTTTTCAAACATCCTCTAAAAAGGTAGGGCAGCAATGGGGTGATGGTGGGAACTGGTCCTAAGCCGCGATCAGCTGATCACTGGTGGGTGCAATCAGCAGGGTGTTGCCCTGGCGAGCGATGATCGTGACTGCATCACCGATGGCAAAGGTCAGCCCGAGTCCGGGGATGTGGGGGCGGGCAAACCAAATGGTGCCGCCATAGCGAATGCGACCCCGGACATCGCCCTCAACGGCGCGATCGATTAGACCTAAGGCTGGGGTCTGGAACGGTTCGATGGGTAGGGATTGGGTGAAGTGCATTTTTCTACAGATGTATAGGTACGAATGGGGGTGGGTCGTTTTTAGAAGAATTGGGGGTAAAAGGGCTGGGCTGGGATAGCTTCGTGGTGGGACTCTGGGCACCCTGGGCCAGGCCAGGTATGGGTAAACGCGTCAGATTGCTCTGGCAGCGAAAAGTCCAGCACGGGTGACTGGTTCAGCTCCCGTAAGAGTTCAGCGGTCAGAAGGGGCTGGGTCGGTTGTGAGCTAGTGTCAGGTTGCAGATCGCTGATCAGGAGCGGGGTAAACCCAATCAACAGGCTGCCAACTAAAATCCGCAGCCACACGGGCGAGTGGTGATAGGGAGTAAAGGTCATGGTTCAGGGCCTCTTGCTTAGGAAGTGGCGCTAGAAACCAGGGTTAAATCCTGGGCTTCTCAGCGGCTTGAGGCCATGGTGGAATAGGGGGTGGGTCTGCACAGGGCAGGCAGGCTCAGGGGGTGGGTCAGTTTGAGATAATTGAGGGTCAGTTTGGACCACTTGGGTCAGAAGCCTGACTTTGGCGATAATTTGGAAGCACACCATCTGTCTCCGCATCCCGATAAACCGCCATGCCAGATACTCGGGCCGCATCGCCAAAGGGAATTGATCGGGCGAAAAAAGCCCTATCGCGTAAGGGGTGGACTAAGTCTTACTTAATAGCGCAGGTCATCATTGACGATGACAATCCTCTGACTGGGAACCCCAATATTGATCAGAGGGTCAGTCCATCAACGGTCAAGCGGTTCTTTCAAGGCAAAAGGATTCGGGCTGAATTCTTCGGCGGCATTTGTGTTGCATTAGAGCTTGACCCCAATGAAATTGAGTCTGGCACTCAGGTCATCCAGCTTGAAAATCGGCGGTGGTCAGTGCCTTACGATCGCAATCCCTGCTTGATGGGACGGGAGCAGGCGCTAGCAACGCTCCGGCAGACTTTTGGGGCTTGGCAGGACAATACCCAGCCGGTGCTGCAAGCGGTGAGTGGATTGGGGGGGATTGGCAAAACTCAAATCGCGGTGGAGTATGCTTACCGCTATGAGCAGGAGTATCGGGCAATCTTCTGGGTTCGGGCTGATACGGAGTCGGAACGATTTTCGAGCTTTGTGGAAATCGCGCAGCAGCTCAATTTGCCGAGTCAAGCCACTCAGCCCCCCCAAACGATTGTCAGTGCGGTTTTAAATTGGCTCAGCCGCCACGAAGGTTGGCTATTGATTTTTGATAATGCTGACCAGCCCGAGCAGCTCAAGGCTTTTCGACCCCGTCGAGGGCAAGGGCATATTCTCTTAACCTCTCGGGCACAGCGATTTGATTATTTAGGGATTGTTCAGCCTGTGCGCCTAGATACCTTAGCCCCTGCCGATGCGATCGCGTTTTTGCTAAAACGAACCGGGCGAGCATCGGTGACGGCATCAGAATTGACGGCAGTCGCTGAGATTGCGGCGGAGCTGGGGTATTTGCCGCTGGCGTTGGAGCAGGCGGCGGCCTATATCCGCGATCGCCTCAGCTTTGAGGATTATTTGACCAGTTATCGTCAGCATCATTTGGGGGTGTTGCAACGCAGTGGGCCGGTGATGGGAGATTATCCAGCGTCGGTGGCGACGACTTGGGCGTTGAATTTTCAGGCGGTGGCGGCCCAGTCGCCAGGGGCGGCGGCGCTGCTGCGGGTGAGTGCATTTTGGGCGGCGGATACGGTGCCCTATGAGTTGTTGGAGCAGGGATGTGGGGCGTTGGGGGAGCCGTTGGCGACCACGTTGGCGACGGCTCCCCATGACCCCAGTTGCATTGTGGATGTGTTAGCGCCGCTGGCTCGGTATTCGCTGGTGCAGCTTGAGCCTACGGCTCGCACCTACAGTTTGCATCGCTTGGTGCAGGCGGTGGTGAGGGCAGATCTGGCGACGGAACAGGGGGCTGATCAGTCGTGGGCAATGCGGGCAATTGAGGCGGTGGGGGCGGTGTTTCCGGAGGTGGAGTATGCAAATTGGCCCCAGTGCGATCGCTTACTCCCCCATGCATTGGCCGGTCGAGATTGGATTGAGCAGTATGGCTACCAATCGGAGGGGGCGGCACGGCTGTTAAATCAGGCGGGGCAGTATTTGACGCGACAGGGGCGGTATGACGAGGCGGAGCCGTTGTTGCTGGGGGCGGTGGCGATGCGACGGGCTCTGTTGGGGGGGGCGCATTTGGATGTGGCGATGAGTCTCTACAACTTGGGGGCGCTTTATCGTGCCCAGGGCCGATATGACGAGGCGGAATCGCAGTACAAGGCGGCGCTGGCGATGCGACAGGATCTACTGGAGGGGGACCATGGGGACATTGCGGTCAGTCTGAACAATTTGGCGCTGTTGCATCAGTATCAGGGGCGATATGACGAGGCGGAGGCGATGCAGCAGCGGGCGATCGCGATGCGGCAGCGGTTATTTGGGGAGGACCATGAGGATTTGGCCAGCAGCTTGAGCAATCTGGGGCTGCTGTATTGGAAGCAAGCGCGATATGCAGAAGCGGAGCCGCTATTGATCAAGGCGTTAGGGACGTATCGGCGTTTGATGGGAGAAGAACACCCGGCTGTTGCCACTTGTTTGAATAATTTAGGGTTGCTCTACAAAGCGCAGGAGCGCTATGGGGAGGCGGAAGCGTTATACCAGCAGGCTTTAGCCATCTATCGGCGGTTAATGGGTGAATCGCACCCGTTGGTGGCGACGAGTCTAAACAACCTGGCGGCGTTGTCTAAGGCGAAGGGGGAATATGACGCGGCGATGGGGTTATATGAGCAGGCGTTGGTGATGCGAGAACGGCTGCTCGGGGAAAGCCATCCGATGACGGTGAAGACGAGGGAGGTATTGGTGGGGTTGCGGGAGGCGTAGAGCCATGCGGCTAACTTCATATCGGTTAATGAATCGAACAACTGCGTTTTCGTTGGTCCCGCCCGATTCAATGAATCGCCACTGCTGTAGATGTGCTGGCAATCAGTATCGTCACTGCCAGCTTCAGGTAGATCCTCTAAGAGGATGTTTGAAAAGTTATTCGGTGTCAAAATCGCTACGCGAGTCGCCGCACCATGATGCGA
>JAQCKL010000527.1 GCA_027592485.1 Cyanobacteriota bacterium | reverse complement strand
TTTTTATCCCCCTTCTACTAGCTTAAAATTCCCGCCAGTAGAGCCATAAGCGATCGCCATCGCCAGAAATTTGAGCGCTAGGACACAACACAATTTGACTGATGGGAGAATGGGGGCAAGTCCCTTCATGAAAGGGCCATTGCTCCCCTAACCGTCCTATTTTTGCAGGCTATTGGTACGGATTGCCCTGTGGGTAATCATGGCAGTCGAGATATTCTTTTGGCCCAATAATTTCGCTTAGCCAAGGGCCATAGATAAGTAGGTCGCCTTAAATAAATCGTGTATGGGTCATATCGAGTGGAGCGGAGCGGAATCGAGATATCCCGCCGGATTGCTGGCGTTTGAGATTCCTCCCTCTGGTCGGAATGACATCTTATAGATAGTTCTGACCCCCTGCTTTAAGAAAGGGACCGTAACCTCGATAAACCTCTCCTTGGCAAGGCTGCGGCTCATACATATCTCCGGGTAGCCATGGGATAAGCCCGATACCCCGCCTGGAATTCAAATTCCAGGCTCATCGCGATCGTCCATTAAAAATGGACTCCCTGACTATCCGGGTCTCAAGAGTCCGTTTCAACGGACGTCTGCTGTGAGCCAGGGAATTGATTCCCTGGTGGTTGGCAGGTAAGACCGATTTGTGTATGAGCAGTAGCCTTGGCCAGGAGCGATGCCCCAGACAGTGCGGTTTTACCCCTGGCAACTGGAGGCCAGCCCCCTTGAGATACCAGCTTTGTTGGGTATAGGGTTCCGTACATGGCCATATTCAAGCCAAATGGCCACTAGGGGTAACGCCTAGACCCAGGGGCAAGGTTACTGGCAGTCTTCACAGACCCCGTGGACCGTCACCTCGTACCCGTCTACCTGGAGGCCAGCCCGGACTTGGCTGATGTCAATGTTCTGTAACTGCTGCCAGGGGATATCTTCGATCGCCCCACAGCAGCGACACCGAAAATGGTGGTGGGGATCCACATTGGCATCGTAGCGGCACACCCCTTCCCCCAGCAGCACCTCCCGCACTAGGCCCACCTGGCGCAGGGCTTGCAGAGAGTTGTAAATCGTCGCCTGGGAAGAGATGGGGCCATCCTGGTTCAGATCCGTCAGGATTTGCTCAGCGGTGGGGTGGTCGGTGCGATCGAGCAGGTTGGCATAGACCGCAAACCGCTGCGGCGTGACCCGTAACCGCTTGGCTTTGAGGGTTTCGATAATTTCTGCTGTCCGCTGTGCCATAGCCCTCCCTCCCTGGTACCTGCCATTGCCGGGTTGCTGACCCGCAGGGGCGATCGCCCCGGTACCGTTAGACAATACCTTCTATATTAGTATCATTCTCTTTTCAGGCCTAGACTGACTTAAGACTCTCTTTACTTCTAGATTCGATCTTAGGTGTTGATAAAATCCTATCTAAGAACTATTCTAAAGAAGGCGGCGGTTGAGCACCCCCACGACTAACGATGGCTAACGCAGTCCCGATTTAGTCATGGCCTGCCCAATCCCTACGCCCATGATTCATTAGGAGGTTTGTGATGGCTGTTATCGAGAAAGTGCCCCCCGTTGTGTTCAAGACTCGCGTCCGTGACGAGTCCGTCGAGGGTCCCAACCCCTACCGTTGGCAAGACACCACCACCGCCGACATCTTCGCAGGCAAAAAAGTCGTGGTGTTTTCCCTGCCTGGTGCCTTCACCCCCACCTGCTCCTCTAACCACCTGCCCCGCTACGAAGAACTCTATGAGGAGTTCAAGGCCCTAGGGGTAGATGACATCTACTGTCTGTCTGTGAACGATGCCTTTGTGATGTTCCAGTGGGGCAAGCAGCAAGGCGCTGAGAAGGTGAAGCTGCTGCCCGATGGCAATGGCGAATTCACCCGCAAAATGGGCATGTTGGTCGAGAAATCCAACCTGGGCTTCGGGATGCGCTCTTGGCGCTACTCCATGGTGGTCAACGACATGACCATCGAGAAGATGTTCATCGAGCCCGATTTCTCCGATAACTGCCCCACCGACCCCTTCGAAGTGTCTGACGCTGACACCATGCTGGCTTACCTCAAGGGTCAAGAAGCACCGGGCGTGTCTGAGCCCCGCAAGGCGTTTGTCGGCTAGGTTCTGAGTCACTTACCATCAGAATCCAGGGGCCGGTCGTCTCACGTAGATGATCGGCCCCTGCTGAATCAAGCCACAATCAGGACCGTAGACGCCTTGCCGTCCCCCTGCTGCCGTCATGAGATATGGGTGAAAGACCTATGAAAATTTCAAGTGCGACTATCGAAAACCATTTGGATACGGTTTATGACGCCATCGTGGTCGGTGGTGGCATGGGCGGCCTATCGGCGGCTATCTACCTGGCTCGCTATGGCCTCAAGTGCCTGGTGATTGAAAAGGGTAAGGGGCGGTCTATCTGGATGCAGGACACCCGCAATTTTCTGGGCTTTGACCCCACCACCCCCGGTCGCGATATCCTCAACCACGGTACCAAGCAGGCGATCGCGTGGGGGGCTGACCACCTGCGGGCCTTTGTCGAAACCGTCACCGACGAGGGCGACACCTTTGCTGTCAAGGTCAAGATCGGCAAGAAAAACAGCCAATTCTACACCCTCCGCAGCAAATATTTGATTGCCGCTTCTGGCGTGATTGATGTACTGCCAGAACTAGAAGACATGCAAAATGTCTACGACTATGCGGGCTACACCCTGCATGTCTGCATGATCTGCGACGGCTACGACATGTGGGACCAAAAAGCCGTGTTGATTGTGCAGCGGGAAGCTCAGATCAACGCCGCCTTTGTGCTCAACTGGTTTACCCCCTACATCTCTGTGCTCACCCACGGCCTCTGTGAAGTGGGCGACGAGATGCGCCAAAAGTTAGCCGACCACGGCTACCCCCTCTATGAGTCCCCCATTGTGCGCTTCCATGGCGAAGACCACAAAATGCAGGGAATAGAACTGGCGGATGGCACCCAAATAGAAGCCACCACAGGCTTAATCAACATGGGTTCCATCTACCACAACCAGTACCTCAAGGGCATTGAGGGGCTGACCTGGGAGGGAGAAAACCTGGTGACCAACACTATGTGTCAGACCAGCCACGATCGCCTATTTGCCCTAGGGGATTTGAAACAGGGCCTCAACCAGGTATCTGTGGCGGTGGCCGATGGCACCCTGGCCGCCACCCAAATCTGGCGCTACATCCGTCGGGCTTCGCCCCCCCGCAAGTGGCAAGAAAACCTGCCAAAGGCAACCACCGCCGCTTAGGGTTGCCGTTAGGGTTCGTTGATAGCGTGCCCCTGGCCATTCACTGGCCAGGG
Organism: Cyanobacteriota bacterium; assembly: GCA_027592485.1. GTDB lineage: Bacteria > Cyanobacteriota > Cyanobacteriia > Phormidesmidales > Phormidesmidaceae > PCC-6406. The sequence continues at coordinate 126 of JAQCKL010000527.1, read as the reverse complement.
GCACGTCCATTGGTGGATAGGGTTTAGCAACAGGTCTTTGAGATTAGACTTAATTGGAAATAAATCGAGAACACTACCGATAGCGCCGAAGTCGAGGCAATTGCACTCGTAAGCCTCTACCGATAG
>JAQCKL010000526.1 GCA_027592485.1 Cyanobacteriota bacterium | reverse complement strand
TAACTGCTGGGCCAGTGCACTCAGCGCCATGGACCGGGAGGATTCATGTTGGATTTGGCGCGTCAACTCCAGCGCTTCGGGCAATAGCTCCGGTAACTGCTTAGCCAGTTCCCTCAGCGCCATGGACCGGGAGGATTCATCTTTGATTTGACGGGTGACTGCCAGCGCCTCGGGCAATAGCTCGGGGAGCTGCTGGGCCAGTGCAATCAGCGCCATGGGGCGGTCAGATTCATTTTGGATTTGGCGCGTCACCGCCAGCGCCTCGGGCAATAGCTCGGGTAACTGCTTCGCCAGTGCACTCAGCGCCATGGAGCGGTCAGATTCAGATTGAATGGCTCGCGTGATGTCGAGGGCTTCGGGCAACAACTCGGGGGGGAGCTTTTGAAGCAACTGACTAAAAGCAATGGCCCGGTAGGAAAAGCCTTGGGTGTTATGCCGATCACCACCATAGCGGTCCTGAATTTGACTCACGGCATCCAGCACCTGGGGCCAATAGACCGGAAACCGTTCTGCCAGCTTCCCCAGCACATAGGAGCGATAGGCGGCATCGTGGATTTGGCCGATGGTGGTCAGCACCTCCGGCAGTAGGGCTTCGGGCATATAGGGCACCAGGGCGCTAATGCATTCCGCCCGTTGCCAGGGGTTCTGGGCTTGCTGGGCATAGGCCAACCCCTGGGCCGGTTGCCAGATTTGGTGCTTCACCAGCGCCCCCACCAGCTCGGCGGGCACATTGCTGGCCAAGCTGTTAATCGAGGTGCGCATCAGCCCATAGCGAAAGAGCTGCGTCAGCGTGGTTTCGGGGTCTTGGTCATAGTTCGCCACCGCCAACCGCCAAGCCCGCCCCAGGTCATTCACAAACCCCGCCGGTTTACCGATGCCATCGCAGGCGTCATACCAGCCATTGCGCCCGGCATCGTTACTGGCCTGTAGCAACCGATCGATCTCATCCGGTCGCTTCGCCTGCTCCATATGCCAGGTGAGCCGGTCATAGATATAGCCGTCGTCTTGCAGGGTGTGCCACTGGCCCTGGTGGGTTTTGGCCCGGTAGCGCGCTAAGAACTGGTCATGGGCTTCCGCCTTGGTGAGCCCCAGCCCCGGCAAATTCCCCGTTTCGGTGGGGTGGGGTGGGTCGGTGAGCAATTGCTGGGCCAAGTCATGCATCAGGTCATGGAGCCGGTAGGTGCGCCGATTCCCCTGTTCCTTCACCCCCGACAGCAGCAACGCCTTCGAGCCAAACTGGCGCAAGATCGACCCCGCCTGCCGCGAGGTCACCTGCCATAGGGTGGTGGCCATCTCCTGGGTGAGGTTCCCATCCTCCGGCACGATCCCCAGCCAAGCAAACTGCCGCAACTGCTCCGTCGAAAGCTGCTTGAGGCTGAGGTTAAAGCAGGCATACAGGCTATATTTCCGCCGCTTGGCATCATCGGGCATGTCCTCCCGCCCATAGAGGTCCAGTGCTTCTAACCGCACCACCTCAGCGGTAAAGTCCTCCAGCAGTTCCGCCCAGGTCACCCCCTCTTCGATTTGGCTAGCGGCCAGCTCTAGGGCCAAGGGCAAGTGACCCACCCGCTCGGCAAAGCTCAACGCCTGACCTTTTTCGGCCTCAGTTAAGGGCTCTGACAGTTTCTGGGTCATCAAGTCCAAAGACTGCCCTGGGCTCATCACATCCAGGTCATAGCGATGGGCTTCGGGGATGCGGGCTTCGCGGGTGGTGACCAGCACACAGCATCCCGAGCCCCCCACCCGAAAGGGTTCGAGATGCTCGGGATGCCAGACATCATCCACCACCAGCAGCGCTTTTTTGTCATAGAGCAGCGTTCGCAAATGCACCGACGCCGACTCGATCGCCGTGGGCTTATAGTCGTTGTCCCCCAGGGCTTGAATCCAGCCGCTCAGCAGCGGCAGCAGGTCAGGACTTTGCCCCAACGTGGCCCAGAGAATGCCGTCACTAAAGCGATCTTGCACCGCCGGGTCATGGGCCAGCTTCGACGCCAACACCGACTTGCCAATGCCCCCCAACCCATAAATCGCGCTGACCACGAGGGTGCCAAACACCTTGGTTGAGTCATCACACAACAACTGGTCTTTTACCTGTTGCTGATGATCGGGCCGCTCTACAAAGTGATCCGGCAGCGGCGGCATTTGTAGCGGCATCGCCAACTTTTTCAAGGGCTCGGGAGCTGGCGGTTGCCGCTTAGCCGTGGTGTAGGTCAGCCGAATCGTTTCCCCCTTACTTTCGCATTGGAACCCCTGAATCTTTGGCTTTAGGGCCGTTTCGAGATAGTGACTCAGGGCACGGCTGGTGACTTCCCCAGTCTCAGTGCGGGTGGGATCCAAACCCTCCAGCAGCACCTTGGTCAGCACACTGTAGGGCGATCCTGGGACGTGATAGGAGGTTTCAAAATCCCGCGAAGCCGTGATGAAATAGCGGTCCCTGGCTTGCCCTTGCTTACCGGTAAGCACCTCATCAAAGTTCAACAAACCGCCGCTGTTACAGCAGTCCAACCAAATGATTTGTTGACGCACCGGACTCTTATCGAGCTGAGAGCGTAGCCACGGCAAATCCACGCCAAAGTCTTCGGCAGGGTTGGCATCACTAGAGGCTAAATAGTGATCGGTTGAATCCACCGCGCTTTGCCAGCCATGGCCTGAAAAATAGAGCAGGGCCGTATCCGGCACCTGGTTGTGACTGGTGGGATTAAAGAGTTGGCTAATGGCCGTCCGCAGCATCTGTCGGGTGACTTCGGCGGTTCGCCCCACCTGCACCTCACCCGCCACCACAATCCCAGGCAAGCGATGGACGGTTGTAAAGTGGCCATAGCCTTCGAGGATCTGAGCAATGGCCTCGGCGTCCTTGGCGGGGGATGTCAAATCATTAAAGTGCCTGTAGCCATTAATCCCAACAACCAGTGCATCCCGACCCATGGGTAGACAAAACCACTAATCAACGAATAATGAGCTAAGTATGGCCCGTTAATCCGCTACTCGCCAATTTTGTTAACCGTAAGCAAACCATGACCCAACTCGCCCCCCTCACCCTCGACGACGGCACCGTCATCTATATCGAAGCCACCGACGATATGACCGACCTGCCCGTCACCGCTGCTGACCCCTCAGAAGGGCAAACCCTCACCTCAAAAGGCGTCAGCAACCAGGTGGTCAAGCAGTTCCAGGCCATGCAGGGGATGATTCGCGCCTACACCGGCTATACCCTCAACGCCTTTCGGCAAATGGCCGGGGCCAAGGTCGATAAAGTCACCCTGGAGTTTGGCATCAAGGTGGCGGGCGAAGCGGGCTTACCCTACGTCACCAAGGGCACCGCCGACGCCAACCTCAAGGTCACCGTAGAGTGCTCCTTCCCCGATAAGACCCCCTAACCACAAGGGTTGGGGCGAGTCCTCCCGTGTTCCCCTCTCGGGGGGGGCTAGGGGGGGG
>JAQCKL010000525.1 GCA_027592485.1 Cyanobacteriota bacterium | reverse complement strand
TACAGGGTAAAACGCCAACATTGGTAGCAGGGACCTAGGTAGTTACGAGCATTCTACTGAGGGGAGCGAAGGCTAAGCCAATGATGACGAGATAAACCCTATTGCTAGAGATGAAAGGCCACAGCCGTAGGGTTGAGATTGGGTTAGGGAACGGTGATGGGATCGGGGCGATGCATCTGCCCTACTCAAATTTTCAAAAAGATCGATAATGCTGCGGACAAGATGGCAATTGTGGTAGCCGTCTGAATAATCCAAGGAAGCATAACGAAAGATTCCTTTTAGATAGATAAAGGAGCGCAGCCCGGACAGTCGGCTCTAAATGTTGTCCGCGTCCCATAACCTAAACCAGTGCCGCTCCCATTGCTACAAGACTTAGCTTTTCCTTAAGGATTTGATCCTCGGCTTGAGCGCTGTCATCAACAACGCGTAAATTCTGAGTCGTGCCAGATCGAATCTGCCCGGAATGGGGCTGGGGTGATGGGTTGTCAAACCATGAAACACCCTTTTCTCCAGAACTATCATGCACCACGGGGCAGTTCCACCATTGATTTCCCCCATGTCCTCAACCCGTCTCAGCCCGATCGCTTTCTCCGTGAGAACGTTGCTCCTCGCCATCAGTCTCTTTCTCGCTAGTCCTAGACCCACCCTGGCCTGCCCTCTCAGCCACAGCCTCTACCGAGACAGCAGTGGCCAAGATTTCGAGCTAACCTGGCAAGCCCCCATCCGCGATCGCGCCTCCTCCCAGGCCACCCTCCAGATCCGCCATGGCGATGATCTGCTCTATCACCTCGACCTCACCCAAGCCAGTGGTTACGGCACGATTTTTCTGAGATTGCTCGATCCCAGCCGTGAACTGCAGGGCGATCCCCTCACCCTCAACTTCTTTGACGAAACCCTAGCTGACGCCAATCCCCTCTTCTTTGAACTAGCCCAGCCCGCCCCCACCTACGTTTTCATCCCTGGGTTAGGCAGCTACGACTACTACCAGCGTCGAGGGGAGGGGCCACTGTTGGGGGAGGTAATGTGGATCTTTGAACGCTGTCAAACGGCAGACTCAACGCAGTAGGGTGATTTCCAGAAAGGACGATACCCGTAGGGGTGGGTTTTGTTGATACCTTGCACCAAGCCAAGGGTCTGGCTAAACCCGCCCTTACAATACCGGTAAATTCTTCCTTGGCAACCGCCTAGAGTCATCTGGGGAAAACATCAAAACACCATGAATATCATGCTGATTCATGGCATGGCTAGAACCCCACTCTCCATGCTGATCCTGAGTTATCGACTCAGCCAACGGGGTCATCACCCCCATTGGTTTGGCTATTCTGCCACCCTTGAATCCTTGCAACAGATCACCCACCGATGGGTTGAGTTTATCCACGACAACGTTGGCCAAGGGGCCTACGTTTGCATTGGCCATTCCCTCGGCACGGTGATTATTCGCCATGCCTTGCCTCGCCTTCAGACCCATCAACCCTCAGCCTGCTTCTTTCTGGCCCCGCCCATGGTGGCTTGTCAAGTCGCTCGGTTTTTTTCTAGGGTCTGGCTCTATCAGATGATCAACGGTGAAATGGGCCAGTTGCTAGCGCAACCAGACTTCATGGCCCGCTTACCTGTACCCCCCAATACGACTATCTACGCGGGAACCGGAGGACCTAGGGCTTCTTGGTTCCCCTTGGGGAATCAGCCCAATGATGGCATCCTCTCCGTTGCCGAAGCCACCGGTAATTTCGGCTTGAACGTCATCGAAGTGCCCGCCATGCATACGTTGATCATGAACTCAAATGTTGTATTTGCCGATATCGCCAATGCCCTAGCATGCATGCCCCAACGTTCTGATGGCACAAAGTAGTAGACATAATCGCGGCATCATTTTGTCCTGTGATCCTGTCTACACAGCCTGCAGGGTGAAATAAAAGGTGGCCCCCTTCTCGGGTTCCGAGTCAACCCAAATCGTGCCCCCATGGTTCTCGACAATTTTCTTGCAGGTGGCCAGGCCGATGCCGGTGCCTGATATCGTTGCGGCCGCTTGACCCCGCTGAAAAATTTCAAAGATGCGCTCATGTTGCTCTGGGGGAATCCCGACGCCGTTGTCTTGAATGGCAAACAGATACCCCTGACCATAGGGTTGAGCCGATATTTGAATCTGGGGCGTCACCTCTGGGTGTGAAAACCGGATGGCATTACTGAGGATGTTTTGAAACAACTGCAGGAGCTGTACTCCATTACCCAATACGGTCGGCAGGGCATGGTGCACGAGTGCCACTTGCTTTTGAGCGATCGCCCCCTGCAAGTTCTCCACAGTTTGCGCCCAAATTGCGTTGCAATCGGTGGCTTGTTGGGTCTCTGTCCCTTGGCCAACCCGAGCGTATAGCAACAAATCTTGGATCAGCCGTTGCATGCGTCCCCCGGCATCCAAAATGCTTTGGAGATAGCCAAGGTTGTCATCATCCAGGGTGTTTTTGCTCTGCATGGCCATAATCTTGGCGAACCCGGTGATGCTCTGCAGGGGTTGTTGCAAATCGTGGGATACCACATAGGCAAATTGCTCAAGCTCCCGATTGGAGCGGGTTAGCTCTTCATTTTGCTGGAGCAGTTGTTGTTGAAGCTGCCGCAGTCGGAGTTGGTTTTCAATGCGGGCTAGGACCTCCGCTTCCTGGAACGGCTTGGTGATGTAATCGACCCCACCCACCGCAAAGGCATTGATTTTATCCAAGGTGTCATCCAGGGCGCTGATGAAGATTACCGGGATATCGGCGGTGCTGGGATCCGCCTTGAGGTATTCACATACCTCATAGCCGTTCATGTCAGGCATTCGAATATCGAGCAAAATCAGGTCTGGGGATACCGCTTGGATGGAGGCGATCGCCCGCTTGCCATTTAGCGCCTTACGGACCTCAAAGCCTTGATTACGGAGAATAGCTGACAGCAGCCGCAGATTGTCCGGCGTATCATCCACGATCAGAATTTCGCACCTAGAGGCTTCGGCGGGTTGGGGTTTCATGGACAACCTCTCGAGAACAAGAAACTGGGGTGCAGGAATCTGACGCAAAAGGTCGGCTGACCCGGATATCCAACCCCTTGGAATCCTGCCTTGAAATGGATGCCCTTAAAGCTGATTGTCCAGGGTTGGAGCACCGGCCTCAACCAACGCTGTGGCTTGAACAAGGTGAATAATCGCGTCAAATTCAAAGTTCAGAGTCCAATCGGTTAACTGTTTGACTAAGTGGCCTGGCGTCTGGGGCACTTGCCCAATTAGAGCTATTAAATCCTCATCGGCCCCCTTCATCGCCGCTGCCTGTACCTTTTTCTGCCAGGGCAGCGACATTTGTCGTAGGGCGCTGGTGAGGTTGTTTTTGGGCTTTGAGGTTACCTGGGACGTGGCAGCTGCCTTGGATGTGGCTGTAGCCATAGCCTCTCCATAAAGGTATTGAATTGGTAAG
>JAQCKL010000524.1 GCA_027592485.1 Cyanobacteriota bacterium | reverse complement strand
CTGGCGTCTGCCCAATGTTATGAACCGGCAGCGCTCAAGCATCCGACCTATGGGGGGCATCACCGCCAGAGGTTACGTCATCTGCATAGTTATGCGCCCCCTGGCACAGTCGTAGATTGCCTCTCTCTGAGTGGTAATTTGGTTTGCCTGCCCTGCTCAGTGGTCGAACAAATTGGTTGGCCGCCGAGTCAGCAAGCGCCACACTATTTTGGGGATGTGCTCTATACCTGTTGGGCCAGAAAAGCGGGGTTTAAGCTCACGCTTTTGGGGGATGCACCTGCTATCTGTGCGATGAACCAGGGTGACACCAGTTGGTTGTTAGGAGTCCCATCGGTTAGTCAACGGCTGAAGAGTCTCACCCGACCCAAGTCATTACTCTATCCATGGGGATACTGGCAGTTCTGCCGAACCGTCTGGCCTATCATGGGGGTGGCAGTATTTCTACAGACCTATTTGCGTTTGGCGATACTTTTGTGCGCCCGTCTACTCCTGCCCATGTCCTTCCTTCGGTACCTAAAATCTCACATCCGTTCCGCTTAGTTTGAGGCCCATCGGATTGATTTTCTAGGATGCTGCAAACTTGGCAAAGGGTGGGTAAGTCATTGAAATCCGGGTATCCTTATCCTGCCTAGGAGGCTATACTCCCGATTCCACGGATGCTTTGTGAAATGTGATTCTGCTGTTTTTTCCTTCGATGTTTACGACACCTGCTGGGTGCGTACCGTTGCCCGTCCCACGGATTTATTTTTGCAACTGGCCCAAAGCACCCTGTTAGCAGATCAAAAAGTGGCATCAGCTGAGGCTTGTTTCGACCTTTATCACGGTCGGATTGAGGCAGAGCAAAGTGCTAGGGCAGCGCATCCAGAACAGGAAGACATTACCCTGGCAACGATCTATCAGTACTTCAACCCACGCACCGCCACCACCATTGATCTGGAACGGATGCGGGCCTTGGAGCTGGTACTAGAGGCTGAGGTCGTTCGCCCCATTTGGCGCATTCAGCAGAAGATTCAGGCGCTGCGATCGCGCAATGCCCGCATTGTCTTTATCTCGGACATGTATCTGCCGACGGAGTTGATTCAAAAGGCGCTAATGGCCCATGGGCTTGCCCAGCCAGGCGATCCGGTATACGTCTCGGGAGACATCGGCCTCACGAAAGCCAGTGGCAACCTCTTTCGCTATGTTTTAGGCAAAGAGGGTTTGCAACCCCAACAGTTGCACCATACGGGCGACAACATTTATAGCGACGTGCAGGTCCCAAAGCAGCTCGGCATTCAGGTCACCCATGTGACTGATCCCGTTCTGAACCGGTATGAACGTCATACCTTGCTGACGAGCACCGAAAACTGGGGGGTCCGATCGCAAATAGCGGGTATCAGTCGCGCCACCCGCCTCACCGCCCCCACCGTAGACGTTGCTGCCCCCGCCTTAACGGCGCTCATGGCCAGTGTCGTAGCTCCGTTTCTGACCAGTTATGTGGCGTGGGTTTTGCAGGATGCCCAACGGCGAGGCTTACAACGGCTCTACTTTGTGGCCCGCGATGGCCAAATTTTGTTGAAAATTGCTGAAACGTTGTGCCAGTCGATGGCTGCGCCTGAATGTCGATATCTGTATGGCTCCCGGCAGGCGTGGTTTTTGCCCAGCGTCACCCAGATCAATCCCCAGGCCCTCGATTGGCTGATCCTGCCGGGCCAATCCACCGCCCCTAGGCATTTACTCCAGCGGTTAGGTTTAACGCCAGAGACCATTGCCGATCAACTCTGCCACCACCAGCTACCGCCCCATCACTGGGATCAGCAACTCGATGACCAGGAGATCGCACATTTTTGGCAAGTGCTACAAAGCCCTGCGGTCAGCCCGTTAATTTTGCAGACCGCAGCGATCGCGCGGCAGCGAACCCAGCGGTATCTGCACCAAGAGGGACTGCTGTCGGATCATCCCTGGGCCATCGTGGATGCGGGCTGGACGTTGAAGTGCCAGCGATCTCTCAGAACCTTGCTCCAAAACGCCAACCCTGACACGGATGTCCAGGGCTACTACCTCGGGGTGCTACGGGAACGCCTGCCCATAGCCGAGGCGGGGGAGTATCGAGCTTGGCTCATGCAAGATACCGTCAACCGCCAACCCCTAACCATCAATATCGTTTTTCAGCGGATGAAGATTATTGAGCAAATTTTCATGATGGCGGATCATGGCACGACGCTGGGCTATACCCAACAAGGGGATCAAATGGTGCCGGTTTGCAAAAATGAACCCATGCCTGCCGTCAAGGCTGCCTATGTGGCACATTTGCAGGACACGGTACAACGCTATGCCCAGGAGATCGCCCAGACCGATGTACTCCATCAACACCTACCCGTCTTGCGGCAATGCGTGATCGCCAATATGGTGTCACTATTGGGGCATCCTCAGTGTCAGGAGGTGCGAGCGATCTCTGGCCTAAATGTTGGCGATGACCAAAACGAATCTCGCGCTCAACCCATTGCCAGACCTGTGCAAATTCAGGATATCGTTTACTTTGCCAAACGTTTGAGTGGGTTAGCCCAGGCAAGGGACTATACGGCTGGCTTCACCTGGTTGGAAGGAGGCGTGCGATTGTCAAATCCGGTCGTGCAACTGGCCTATCGCATGGCCCTGGCTTTGCAGGCGGTGATTCGCCACCAAGAACCGATTAGTCTATATCAAGGGATGCACAAGATTCGATTTAGCCTGCACAATCGGCGGGTGGGATAGCCATGACCAAAACCATGATTCTTGGGGGCGGCATGACGGGTTTGGCCGCAGGCATGGCCTCAGGACTGCCGGTGTTAGAAGCATCTGACTTTTCGGGCGGCATCTGTTCGTCGTACTACATGCGCCCCGATGACACCCACCGCCTGTCCCATTGTCCAGAGGATGGCGAAGCCTATCGCTTTGAAATTGGCGGTGGCCACTGGATTTTTGGCGGCGATCCCGCCATTTTGCGCCTGATTCGCACCCTCACCCCGGTCAAAACCTATCAGCGGCGCTCCTCGGTTTATTTTTGTCAGGACGATCGCTACGTCCCCTATCCCCTTCAAAATCACCTGAGTTATCTGCCGGAATATCGCAGCCAAGCCTTACAGGAGATCACCCGCCCCAAAACCGGCTTTGTCACCCTGAAAGATTGGCAACGCCAATACTTTGGTGATACCCTTTGTGACTTGTTTTTCGACCCCTTCCATCAGCTCTATACCGCCGGTCTGCAAGGCACTATCGCCCCTCAGGATGCTTATAAATCTCCAGTCAATTTAAACCATGTGATCCAGGGGGCATTTGATGCCGCTCCAGAAGTGGGGTATAACACCACCTTTATTTATCCCGAAGCCGGACTCAATACCCTGGCCCAGCGCCTCGCCGATCGCTGCGACATTCGCTACGACCAGCAGGTGATAAAGATTGATTGGGGCGATCGCACCCTCC
>JAQCKL010000523.1 GCA_027592485.1 Cyanobacteriota bacterium | reverse complement strand
TTAAGAGATGCGATGGAGCACGTTCTCAAGGTGGTAACGTCTTAACCTAAGTGGCGACGGCTATAACCTCCTTCGAGAGCAACAGATGGCCCAGTTCTCCATCGGCGGCTGTGGCATAGCGCTTGCCATGGAGTTCGCGAATGGGGATGCCGGCTTTCTCCATCCAATGTAGATAGCCGCAGGCTTTGGCGACCCCATGGGCGCTTCCGAAAGCGGGACTATCGCCTAGGAAGGGTTGGCCTCCAGCAGCTTTGACCAACTCCGCCACGCAGTAGACAATTTCGGGGCGAGTCACGCATTCCTTGGTGGGGCGGGCTCCGGTCAGTAAATTGGGCTTGAGGAGGACGCGATCGCCCGGTTTGACCACGGCTGCCATTCCCCCCAACGGTGCCAACAGGGCATCCAGGTAGGTACGAACCTCATCGATGGCGTAGCTGCGGGCACGGAGCAAAGAAACGGTAGGTGTCATGCCTAAATCGATTGGTGGTGATATTTCATAACAGTCTTGCCCTCACTGTATCTTGAAAGCTCGAACGGATACCCTGGGCCTACTCTGCCGTTTTTGTATTCTCTGCTGTGTCCTCTGGGCAAGGCCATTGACCCACCAGGTTCTGGGCGACTGCGACGCGATCGCGCCCCCCATGTTTGGCTTGGTAAAGGGCATGGTCAGCATGGTGAACTAAAGCTTCCGGGGATATCGTAGAACGGGGTATGGCGACGGCCACGCCGAGGCTCAAGGTCACCCGGCCATCCAGATTAGACCCCTGATGGGGAATGGCTTCGTGGCGGATTAACTGCCGCATTCTTTCGGCCACCCCCTCGGCCCCCTTTACACTGGTGTTGGGCAAAATCACCACAAACTCTTCGCCGCCATAGCGGGCCACCAAATCCGCAGGGCGCTTGATCGCATTCCGCAGCACCTTGGCCACCCGTCGCAAACAGTCATCTCCCATCTGGTGGCCATAGATGTCGTTATAAGCCTTGAAGTAGTCAATATCCGCCATGATCACTGCGATGGGGGCGCGATCGCGCAGTAGCCGTCGCCATTCCTGCCGCAGATAGTCGTCAAACTTGCGCCGGTTGGCCACATGGGTTAGTCCATCCAGATAGGCCAACTCTTGGAGCTGGGCATTGGCCTGGGTCAATTCTTGATGGAGGGCATCCCGCTCAATTGCAATGCTAATTTGGGTCGCCAAAGCATTCAACAGGCGAACATCCTCCGGTTGCCAGGACCGGGGGCGTTGTTGATGGGCCGCCAACAACCCCCATAACTGCTGGCCCTGAAGCAGGGGCACAATGACCTCAGCTTGAATATTGAAGTATTGGAGGAAGCCCAGCGCAATTTCTGGGAGGTCTTGGGCATGGATGTCATTGACCGCCACCACCCGACCTTGGCGGTAAAGGTGCACATACTTCGCTTGGATCATCAGTGGATCACGAAATCGCCACTGATACATCGTTGTAACCCCAGGGGCATGGGCTTCAGCGATAACCCGCCCGTGGTTCCGATGGCCCTGAGTCCCTTTGTGGAGGTTGAAGAGGATCAATCGATCCACCTGGATAAAGACCTGTACCGCCTCCAGGGTATTTCTCAGGGTGGTGGGCAAATTCTGACCGTGACTAATATCCTGGGCAATCTTGGCCAATAGTCGCTCTCGGTCGACTTGGTGCCGCAGTTGAATCTCGGCCTGACGTTGCACCGTGATATCAAAGGTAATGCCAGCCATGCGCAGCGGCTGCCCGGCAGCATTGAAAAAGACCTGTCCCCGACTGCTCAGCCAGTGAACCGATTGATTGCTATGGATGACCCGGAATTCTAACTGAATTGGTTCTCGCAGTTGTTGGGCCATGCGGTGATGGTCGTCTACCCGTTGCCGATCTTCGGGGTGAATACACTGCAGAAAGGTGCTGTTCTGGCCATCAAAGCTCCCAGGATCCATGCCCAGCAAGTACTCCTGCTGCTGCGACCAGGTGATTTTTTGGGTAATCAGATCCCAATCCCACATCCCGACAGAAGCACCCTCTAGGGCATAGCGGAGGTGATCGGCATCATCTTGCAAAAGCTCTACCGCCCGTTTATGGGCAGTGATGTCGTTGAAAAGGGCATAGAAACCCACCACATGTTGACCGCTGCAATGGGGCAAGAAGTGGACGGATTTGTATTGGGTATGTCCCGCCTGGGTCACCAGGGTCAGATCAAAACTAACGGTTTCCCCCGAGAACACCCTCGGCAAACAAGCCTGAAGTTGGGTATAAATCACAGGGCCGACCACTGCCTGCAGGGGCTGACCCAGAATGGTGTCGGGCGATCGCTCAAACCCCTGGGCATAGGCTTGGTTGACGTAGCGATGACACTCATCAGCATCGATATAGGCAATCATGCTGGGCACCGCATCGGTAATCTGCCGAATTTGGTGATCGCGGCGCTGCACCTTCACAATGGTTTGCCGTTGTTGGGTGATGTTCTGGGCAATCACCAAGGCATATTGAACAGCCCCCCGACCATCCCGGAGCGGTAACGCCTTGATCCGACACCACTGCTCTGTCCTAGACGAACAACGACAGCGAAAGACTTTTTCTAAGGTGAATTGCCCCCGCAACGCCAGGCGATGGGGCCAATGCTCCGGGGACACCAGTCGGCCTGCTTCATCATGGAGGTCTAGGTTTTCCCAAAGATCAATAGAGTTGACCAGATAAGCCTCTACGGCAGCACGATACCCTGCCAAGGCTGCCGCCACTGGGTTTAAATAGATCAGCTTCTCTACCCGATTAAACAGCCAGATCCCGTCATGGACGGCCTCTAAAACATGCTCTAGGGGAATGGGCGGAATCGCTTGGGGTCCGATTTGTTGGGTCGCGCTCACCAGTGTGGTGGGGAGGGTTCCCCCAACGCCATCCGAGTAGGACGATGGGACGGGATTAGACACAGCGCCGTGTGCTCACTTCAGCCAATTAAAAGGATTCGTTCAGATGCTGCAACTGAGTCCGGTCAATCCCTGCCGTCACTGTGCCAGCCCCGAGGGCCTCTGATCGTAGACTCGTTGCGGATAGACAACACGCTATATCTAGAATGCCCTAAAACGATAGAGTCCGGTCATGGTCGACCATAAACGCTAGGTTTTTTATGGCCGTCGCCAGTCCGGCTAAGGCAAGGCTCACTCTGACTGCCAGAGGCCACGATCTCACCTTTTTACGCGGCGGCGAGCGCGCTAAATCTCTCACCCGTACGGCGATCTCGGTACGGGTGATTCGGTGTAAAACCTCGCCATTTTGGTTTGGTTCTCGCCACTGTTGCTTCCCCTGAAAGCGTTGCACCATAGGGAATGTAAACACACGCATCCAACACAGCAACCCTTTAGGAGTTCAACCCATGATCGTTCGTTACTGGTGTTTAGACTAAGTCATGCCCAAGTAGCCCCATCGCGTTGGATAGGGCTACTTGGGCTGTG
>JAQCKL010000522.1 GCA_027592485.1 Cyanobacteriota bacterium | reverse complement strand
CGAGTGCCATGGCTTACTGTGATGTAAGAGACTTTGTAAAGATTCTCCACAGCAGCTCAGTCCGAGATCTATCCTTGGTCAAAGCCTCAGACGGGCACTCCCTGGATTTTTTTAATACCATAAAAGGTACTATCCAAGGACAGTGGGGTCTCTTCCACCGCAACCTGCTAATTTCGACGCAACACACCCATGTCTGATACACAGAACCAGTTTCTGATTCGCTTCTGGGGCGTAAGAGGGAGTATTGCCTGCCCAGGGCCAGGGACAGTGCGATACGGCGGAAATACTTCCTGCGTAGAAATGCGAGTGGGAGGCCAGCTACTCATCTTTGATGGGGGGACCGGGCTCCGAGTACTGGGTGCCAAGGTGTTGTCAGAAATGCCTCTGGAAGCCAGTATGTTTTTCACCCATTCCCACTGGGATCACATTCAAGGCTTTCCTTTCTTTGTGCCAGCATTTGTGCCTGGGAATAAATTTAATATCTACGGGGCCGTTGCCCCCAATGGCTCCACCATTGAGCAGCGACTGAATGATCAGATGCTGCATCCCAACTTCCCCGTCCCTTTACAGATTATGGGTGCCGACCTTAAATTCTGTGATTTAGAGTTGGGAGAAAGCGTCAAGATTCAAGATGTCACGGTCGAAAATGCCCTCCTTAACCATCCGGGAGAGTCGGTTGGTTATCGAGTCAGTTGGGGCGGACATGCCGCCGCCTACATTACTGACACTGAGCATTTCCCCGATCGCTTCGACGAAAATGTGCTCTGGCTCTGTCGGGATGCGGATGTGATGATCTACGACGCCACCTATACCGATGAGGAGTACGATCACCCCAAAACCAGTAAGAAAGGCTGGGGGCACTCCACTTGGGAACAGGCAGTCAAGGTAGCCAAGGAGGCCAACGTCAAGCAACTGGTGATTTTCCACCATGACCCGCTTCACGACGATAACTTTATGGATGAAATCGCCAGCAATACTGCCGAAGTCTTTCCTGAGAGTGTGGTGGCCCAAGAAGGCATGGTGATCGATCTGATGGAGGCCAACCAACCGGCGATTTATGCGTAAGGATATCGCCGGTTTAACTTACCTATCGCAGCAAACCTGGGTAAGTGGCGGCCCATGGGGCAGTGACATCGACTTAAACATACGACTGTGTGGGTAACCTCTTCCCTGGCCATGGTGCAGACGCCCACTGTGGTCGCTCTGGGGAATTTTGATGGTGTCCACCGGGGGCATCAGCACGTCATTCAGGCCCTCACCTCAGGGTCTGCGCCCTTGGGAGGGCTGCAAGTCAGCGATGCCGATCTAAATGGGGCTTTGTTGCAAGGTATCCCTATGGTGCGGGGCCATAGCGATCGCTGCCCCCAATTATTTGACGGTTGCGAATGGCTAGCCCCGCCCCAGGTCATGCCGCCTAGTGCTGATCCCTATCCCACGGTGGTGACGTTCTACCCCCACCCTCGCGAGTTCTTTTCGGGGCGAGCCCAACCCTCGCTCACCCCCTTGGATGAAAAGGCTGCGTTACTGCAGGCGTTAGGGGTTAAGCAACTCGTATTCCTGCCCTTTAGCCAGGAACTGGCTGCCCTCAGCCCCCAAGCCTTTGTCGATCAAGTGTTGATCGAACGTCTACAAGCCAAACGCATTAGCGTCGGGGCGAATTTTCAGTTTGGCCATCGCCGGGCCGGGACGGTGGATGATCTCAGCACCCTAGCCGCAGCCCATGGGGTAACCGTATCGGTCATGGATCTGAGCCAAACCGGAGGCAATCGCACCAGCAGCTCCCGCATCCGCGCCGCCCTAACCGCCGGGAACTTAGCTGAAGTGAAGGCCCTGATGGGGCGGCCCTATCCCATCACTGGGCGAGTGGTCAAAGGACAACAATTGGGGCGGCAATTGGGTTTTCCCACCGCTAACCTGCGCCTGCCCGCCGACAAGTTTTTGCCGGGAAATGGGGTCTATGGGGTACAGGTCTATGGCATACCCGACAGGCCCTACGAAGTGGCCTGGCCGGGGGTCATGAACCTGGGCAACCGCCCTACAGTGGCCGGGCAGGAGCAAACCTTAGAGGTGCATCTATTGGATTGGCAGGGAGATCTCTATGGGCGGACGCTGACGGTGGCCCTGGTGGAATTTTTGCGGCCAGAGCAGCGGTTTGACTCCCTTGGGGATCTGAAAACCCAAATTCAGCGGGACTGTGAACGGGCAGCAGCGCTGTTGACGGTGGGCGATTACCCCATCGTCAAGGCATGATAAGCCTAATGGCACCTAGGGAATGGTATGGGCGATCGCGTTGCGGCACTAATCACAAATCTGAATAAAGCCATCGTCGGTAAAGATGAGGCCATCCGCTTGGTGCTGGTGGCCTTATTTTCGGGGGGCCATGCCCTGTTGGAGGATGTGCCGGGGGTGGGTAAAACCCTGCTGGCCAAATCCCTGGCCCGCTGTATTGACGGCAAGTTCCAGCGCATCCAGTGCACCCCGGATCTCTTACCCACAGATATTACCGGCACCAATATTTGGAATCCCAAATCGGGGGAATTTCAATTCATGGCCGGGCCAGTCTTTACCCATGTGCTGTTGGCGGATGAAATCAATCGCGCCACCCCCCGCACCCAGTCGGCGCTGCTGGAAGTCATGGAGGAGAATCAGGTCACCTTGGATGGGATGTCACGACCGGTGCCCAGTCCATTTTTTGCGATCGCCACCCAAAACCCAGTGGAATACCAGGGCACCTTTCCCCTACCGGAAGCCCAAATGGACCGCTTTGCCCTGTCCTTTAGTTTGGGGTATCCCAGCGAAGCCGAGGAGCTACAGATGCTGACCCGGTTATCAGACTCGGCTGAATCGCGGGATCTACAGCCCTGCATCACTCCGGAAGAGGTGGCCGCGATTCAACAGCAATGCGCGGCGGTACGGGTAGAGGCTTCGGTGCAGCAGTACCTACTGGCGTTGGTGCGGGCGACCCGTCAGCATCCCGATATCACCCTGGGGGTGAGTCCTCGGGGCGCAGTGGCGTTTCAGCGGGCGGCGCAGGCTTGGGCCTTTTTGAGCGATCGCGATTATGTCTTGCCAGACGACATTAAGGCTCTAGCTCCCCATGTACTAGCCCACCGCCTGATTCCTGCCGGGGGACATCGCGCTACCGCCCTAGTCACAGGCCTGCTGGACACGATTGCAGTCCCTTAACATTCTCTTACTCCGTTTTGGGCAGTGCCTTTGAAGCATGGGCACTGGAAGCAAATACGTTTGATGCCGTTCTAGCCGCCACTTCTTTCCATTGGCTCCCGGCTGAAGTGGGTTATCCCAAAGCAGCACAGGCGTCGAAGCAGGGTGGTCATCTGATTTTGCTGTGGCAGAAAGAACTACAGCCCAGCTATGGCAGTGTTCATTTCGATTAAGGGCATATAGCCGTCGCCACTTAGGTTAAGACGTTACCACCTTGAGAACGTGCTCCATCGCATCTCTTAA
>JAQCKL010000521.1 GCA_027592485.1 Cyanobacteriota bacterium | reverse complement strand
CATGGCACTCACCGGAGATGGGAAATGCTTCTAGCTTATGTCTTAATGCAATTGGCGACTGCTATATATAAATTAAAGCTTCTGACGATCCATATTCGGAAAGTTGCCCTTAGAATAGGTCAGTGAAATTTTGAGATTACAAGGGTTTCAGCGACTGAGGGGGATAGCGATTTTAGACCCGAAATCCATCTTGGTCATTCAGCCCTGATTTTTTCCATTCCTCCAAAGGAGACTGAGCGATATGAATAAAGGTGAACTCGTTGATAAGGTCGCAGAGAAAGCTGATGTGACCAAAAAGCAGGCTGATGCAGTGATTACCGCTGCTGTCGAAGCCATCATGGAAACCGTATCCACCGGTGATAAAGTCACTCTGGTCGGTTTTGGTTCTTTTGAGCGGCGCGATCGCAAAGAACGCGAAGGCCGTAACCCCAAAACGGGTGAAACCATGGTGATTCCAGCCACCAAAGTCCCGGCTTTTTCAGCCGGTAAGCAGTTCAAAGAGATGGTTGCCAAGAAATAGCCCGCCCTTGCGAGTTGGGCAAAGACCTTGCCAGATATACGTCCGAGTCATGGGGGAGATCTGATCTGGGCTGCGCAAGTGGCCGGATGTTCTCCCCCTGATCTTTTAGATTTTTCAGCCAGCATTAGTCCTCTGGGGCCGCCAGCCGCTGCGATCGCTGCCATCCAATCGCACCTGGGCGACATCGCTCGGTATCCCAATCCGAGCTATGGCACCCTCAGGCAGACCTTGGCGGCCCATCACCAAGTGCCAGCCGACTGGATTATGGTTGGCAACGGTGCAGCAGAACTGCTGACCTGGGCGGGGCGAGACTTAGCAACCCAAGCCGCCACCTATTTAATTACCCCTGCTTTTGGCGACTATGGGCGATCGCTCCGCGCCTTTGACGCCAAAATCATTTCTTGTCCGTTACCTTTGACCGGTACTGAGATTGCTCCTGGGGACTGGCAGCGCTGCGTGGCAGCGCCAGCCCACCCGGATTTGAGCCAGTGCGGCTTACTGCTCAATACCCCCCATAACCCCACCGGGTATGTGATTCCCCCAGGGGTGATTACCCAATGGCTGACCCAGTTTGGCCTAGTGGTGATTGATGAAGCCTTTATGGATTTCTTGCCGCCATCCCAGCAAACCAGCCTGATTGATCGGGTGGCCGATTTTCCGAATCTAGTGGTGGTGCGATCGCTGACCAAGTTCTATAGTCTGCCGGGGTTACGGTTGGGCTACGGCATTGCCCAGCCGGAGCGGTTGGTGCGGTGGCAGCAATGGCGTGATCCTTGGCCGGTGAATGTGTTGGCAGCGGCGGCGGCAGTGGCCTCCCTGCAGGATCAGGCGTATCAAGCGGCCAGTTGGCAGTGGCTAGGGGCGGCTCGTCCCCAGCTTGAAGCGGCCCTGGCGGCCTTGCCTGGGCTCTATCCCTTGGCGGGTCAGGCCAATTACCTGCTGGTACGCACCGACAAATCAGCGATGGCGCTGCAACGGGTTTTGTTGCAGCGCCATCGGATTTTGATTCGAGATTGTATGAGCTTTGCGGAGTTGGGCGATCGCTACTTCCGCATTGCCATTAAAACCATTGCTGAGAACGGGCGGTTGGTGAATGCCCTAGCCGACGCCCTAACGGTTGTGGACTAGGCGGTCACCACCTCTGGTTTCGGTAAGCTGACTTGCTCCAGTAGTTCCCCCAGCAGGTCCCCTTCAATCACCTCAGAGGCCAGGAGCTTTTCGGTGATGGTTTTCATCAGTTCACGGTTGTTTCGCAGAATTGCCAGGGCGCGCTGATGACCCTCTTCCACCAGACTCTTGACTTCCGCATCAATGGCTTGGGCGGTATCGTCACTGACAATGCGTCGGACATTGGGGGTCATGCCATTGTCCAAGAAGGTGTTCTGGCTGCCGCGATCGTAGGCGAGGGGACCCAGGACCTTGCTCATGCCGTAGGCGGTAACCATTTGCTCGGCCATATCCGTGGCCCGCTGTAGGTCGTTAGACGCGCCGGTGGTGATGCTGCCAAAGATGATTTCCTCCGCTGAGCGGCCCCCTAGCAGGGTGGCAATTTGGCCCTTGAGTTCGGCCTCATCCCGCAGGAAGCGGTCTTCCGTGGGCAATTGCAGGGTATAGCCCAAAGCCGCCATGCCTCGGGGCACGATGGAAATCTTGGCCACTTTATCGGTGCCGGGCATCACTGCGCCGACAATGGCGTGACCCACCTCGTGGTAGGCGACGATTTCCTTTTCCTTGTCATTCAGGACACGGCTCTTTTTCTCCAGACCGGCCACGACCCGCTCGATCGCCTCGGCAAAATCTTCCTGCTGGACGGCATCCCGATTGTTGCGGGCGGCGAGGAGGGCGGCTTCGTTCACCAGGTTGGCGAGGTCAGCCCCGGCAAACCCCGGAGTGCGGGTGGCAATGGCCTTAAGGTCTACCGCTTCGCCCAATTTCACCTCCTGGGCATGGATGCGGAGGATTGCGTCTCGGCCTTTGACATCGGGGCGATCGACCAGGACTTGGCGATCGAAACGACCGGGACGCAGCAGGGCTGGATCCAGGATTTCAGGACGGTTGGTGGCCGCTAATACAATTACCGTGGCGTCCCCGGCATTAAAGCCATCCATTTCGGCTAGGAGCTGGTTCAGGGTTTGCTCCCGCTCGTCATTGCCGCCGTACATTGCGCCGCTGCTGCGGGACTTGCCAATGGCATCCAACTCATCAATAAAGACGATGCAGGGGGCCTTTTTCTTGGCTTGGTCAAACAGATCGCGCACGCGGGAGGAGCCGACCCCCACAAACATCTCAATAAATTCAGAGCCAGAAATGCTAAAGAAAGGCACCCCCGCTTCTCCGGCCACGGCTTTGGCCAACAGGGTTTTACCGGTGCCGGGAGGACCAACTAAGAGCACCCCTTTGGGAATCTTGGCCCCGAGCTGGGTAAACCGCTTGGGGGTTTTCAAGAAGTCAACAATTTCTACCAGTTCGGTTTTGGCCTCTTCCACACCGGCCACATCCTCAAAGGTGATGCGGTTGGCCTCGTCTTCGACATAGACTTTGGCTTTGCTTTTACCAATGGAGAGCGCCCCTTGGGCTCCCCCGGATCCCCGTGCGATAAAGAATTGCCAAATCCCCACAAAAATCAGGGGCGGAATCACCCAGCCGAGAATGCTGGTAAACCAACGGTTTTGGGGCGGTGGAGTGGCGGAGAATTCGACGCCGTTTTGTTCTAGCAGGGTGGGAAGCTGGAGGTCAAAAATGGGGGTGGTGGAATACACCTGCCCTGGCTCCCCTTGGACATCTTTTACCTGGTAGCGGATTTCCTCTTGGCCCACTGAGGCTCGTACCACTTCCTGTTCTTGAACCTGATGGATGAACATGCTGTAGGGCTCACGGGGGATGGAATTCCCGAACAAGTTTGGCAGCAGGATATTGATCAGTAACAGTCCGCTGGAAACCAAAAACACCA
>JAQCKL010000520.1 GCA_027592485.1 Cyanobacteriota bacterium | reverse complement strand
GGATGCAGATGTTCCATCAACCACGATCCTAGCTATTAAGCCTGGATAGACCCTGGGACACTTACCTTGAAGGGGGCAATTCTTCGCTAAGAATATCTGCAGTAGCGACTGCATCAAGCTGTTGTGCAGGTTTGTGGGGCTTGTGGAAGCGAATCCCTAATACCAGATCATATAAAAAGCCAAAGAAGTCGCGCCCCCCCTTTAAAATACCTAAGGACTGGGGTGACCCCTTGGCATCCAGTAGAGGCTTCATCCTTTCATAGGTAGGCTTGTAGCGATACCAGGGTACTGATGGCCACAGGTGATGGACCAAGTGATAGTTCTGCCCCATGATCAATAGGTTCAGTACGGCCCCAGGGTAAACTCGGGCATTTTTCCAGCGATCGCGCTCTTCAAACGGGCGATGGGGCAAGTAGTCAAAAAACAGCCCTAGGGCAATGCCTACGACTAAAGCTGGAGAAAACCAAAAATTGAAAATGTAGCCCAAAAAGTCAAACTGGCAGGCTGCAAAAACTAACAGTGCGACCGCTAGACGCCCCAGGAACCATTCTAAAAGCTCCCATTTGCGCCACAGTCGGCGCTGAAAGAAATAGATCTCGTGATAAAAAAAGCGGGCTGCGATCAACCATAACGGTCCCCCAGTAGAGACAAAATGATCCGGATCATTTTCGGGGTCGTTGACGTGGGCGTGGTGTTGCAGATGCACCCGTGTGAACACTGGGAAAGAGAAGCCTAGGATTAAGGCACTGCCATGGCCCAGCACAGCGTTAAGGGTGCGATTACGGTGGGCGGCATTATGAGAGGCATCATGAACAACCGTACCCGCCAAGTGCAGGGAAAGGACGTTCATACAAAAGACGCACCATCCTGGCCAGTTGCCCAAGAAGTATCCAATGGTAGATACCGAAATTAAAGTGACAGCTCCCACAAACATGAGTAGATTCAGGCTGAGTCCATCATCTGCCTTTAAAAACTCAGGGGGAACAGTTTTGGGGAAAGTCAGGGGCTGACCGGCCACCGACATAAGCACGGCTCCTTGACGGATAACTCCGGTAGTATACGATACGAAGCATTAACAATAAAGTTTTGTGACATGGGTTCAGACTTCGTTTACAAGCCCTCGGCTGGTTTCTGATCTCAATCGGTCAGCGCATTGGCAACTGTCTCGTCAGGGGAGAGATTGGTCTAACCTGAAAGCGCTTGGCCAAGAAACCGCTGGTAGAACAGCGTTTTCCTTGTAAAACGGTGTAAACGTGGTAGTATCCCAGTTGCTTTTTGATCACACTTTTCAGGGCTGACGAATTCACAAAGCCGCGTATTTTAAAGCTTTTGACCCATTGGTTTTCCCGGTGACCTAATGACGGCTACTCAACTGCACCATGCTCTGCGACGGACCAAAATTGTTGCTACCATCGGCCCTGCAACCAGTCAGCCTGATGTGTTGCGATCGATTATTGAAGCTGGTGCCACCACTCTGCGTCTTAACTTTTCCCATGGTACCCATGACGACCACCAACGTAGTATTCGTCTGATCCGTCAGATCGCCTTTGAGCTCAATCAACCCGTTGGCATCTTGCAAGATTTGCAAGGCCCTAAGATCCGTTTGGGTCGATTCGCAGATGGCTCTATTCACCTCAGCAAAGGGGACCCCTTTACCCTGACCAGTCATTCATTGGCAGGTACCCAAACCATAAGCTCCGTCACCTATGAGCCCTTGGTTGACGAGGTTCCCGCTGGGGCCACGATCCTGTTGGACGATGGCAAAGTCGAAATGCAGGTGGAATCCATTGATCTTCAGGCAAGAGCCCTGCATTGCCGGGTCGTTGTGGGAGGGGTGTTATCCAACAATAAGGGGGTTAACTTTCCGGGGGTTTATCTCTCGATCAAGGCTTTGACCGATAAAGATCGCCATGATTTGAATTTTGGTCTTAATCAGGGCGTTGATTGGGTAGCCCTTAGCTTTGTGCGTAACCCC
Source organism: Cyanobacteriota bacterium (assembly GCA_027592485.1). GTDB lineage: Bacteria > Cyanobacteriota > Cyanobacteriia > Phormidesmidales > Phormidesmidaceae > PCC-6406. The sequence goes on along the minus strand of JAQCKL010000520.1, from coordinate 1,498 downwards.
CAAGATGTTTTAGAAATCAAAGAATTGATTGCCAATGCTGGTAAGCAGGTACCTGTGATCGTCAAGATCGAAAAGCATGAGGCGATCGAGCAGATGGATGCGATTTTATCCCTGTCCGATGGGGTGATGGTGGCTCGGGGCGATCTCGGAGTCGAGCTCCCTGCTGAAGAAGTGCCAATTTTGCAAAAGCGCCTGATTGCCACGGCCAACCGCCTCGGTATTCCCGTGATTACGGCGACACAAATGCTTGACAGCATGGCCAACAACCCTAGGCCCACCCGTGCAGAGGTGTCAGATGTGGCCAATGCCATCCTGGATGGCACCGATGCCGTCATGCTTTCCAACGAAACTGCCGTCGGTAAATATCCGGTAGAAGCGGTGGCCACCATGGCCAAGGTGGCCCTTCGGACGGAACAAGAAAGTTTCAAATCCAATGCGGAGGATATGGTCGGCTCCCCCCGCTCAATTCCCAATGCGATTAGTCAAGCGGTAGGCCGGATCGCCTCTCAACTGAATGCTGCCGCAATTATGACCCTGACCAAGACTGGGGCCACGGCCCGAAATGTTTCTAAATTCCGACCCAGGACGCCCATATTAGCAGTGACGCCCCATGTCGAAGTGGCCCGTCAATTGCAGCTAGTCTGGGGGGTACGGCCATTACTCATTTTGGACCTTGCTTCTGCCAGCCAAACCTTCCAAGCGGCCATGAATATTTCCCAGGAGAAAGCCTTACTACGGGAAGGCGATCTAGTGGTCATGACCGCTGGGACCTTACAAGGGGTTTCAGGGTCCACAGATGTGATTAAAGTGGACTTGGTGAAGGCTATTCTGGGTCGAGGTATCGGTATTGGTGAGGGCTCTGTCAGTGGCCGTGCCAGAGTCGCCCACAGTGGTCTAGATGTGAACAATTTTAATGCGGGTGAAATTCTAGTGGTACCCAGTACCAGTGCCGATTTTGTCGATGCGATTCGGCGAGCTGGGGGCATTATCACCGAAGATGCCAGCCCCACGGGCCATGCAGCCGTGCTGGGATTAAGGCTGGGGGTACCGGTGATTGTTGGGGTCAAAAATGCCACAGAAACCATTCGTGATGGCACGATCCTGACCTTAGATGCCCGACGGGGCTTAGTACACTCGGGTACACTCGGATCGGTCAAAACAGACTCGCCTCTACCAGTTTAGTTGGGGGCAGAGGCTGACCCTAAAACATGACTCAAGTCATGGGTGCGCCATGACCTCCTGGCCAAGCATTACGCTTTACCGTTGCGTAGATTGGATTGGCTCGGTTTGCTGACGATATCTCAGGTCAAGCTGTTGCTGATTTGGCGGATGAACCGATCGGTTAAATTTGCAATGACTTGAATTTGACCGGTGAAATCATACCGGGGATCAGCAATGCCCAGGTCAATGTAATCGCGAGTAAATTTCATAAATAGGGCTTGCTGAAAAAGTCATGCTGCCGAGGGAATCGTAAATTTGGTGGTTCTCGTTATCTTCC
>JAQCKL010000519.1 GCA_027592485.1 Cyanobacteriota bacterium | reverse complement strand
TAAGAGATGCGATGGAGCACGTTCTCAAGGTGGTAACGTCTTAACCTAAGTGGCGACGGCTATATATCAGGTGCTTCAGTGGTAGACGTGTCAGCAGAGGCTGCACTTGTCGTCGTTTCAGCCGCTCCCGGTTCGGCTTCAGCGGTTTGGGTTTTGCGCGACTCGGCGTAGAGGGAGAGGCTGCCCTGGGTTACCAACTGTTCACCCACGGACAGGCCGTCCAAAATCTCGACCATTTCACCGACCGTGGCCCCCGTGGTGACGGGCACCGGCTCGTAGAAGTTTTCGTACAGTACAAAGACCAGTTGGCGATCGCCGTCTTCCACCAATGCCGTTACCGGAATCATCACCGCACCGCTGCCATCAGCGGCAGCCTCAATGGGAGCGACCTGAATGCCGAGTAGGGGATCGGTTTCGGCATTCACCTCCACGCGATTGATGCCGCCTTCGGCCTGAAACTCATCCCCATGACCAACATGGGCCAGGACGGCGGGTGCGCCCACAGCCAGGCTTAGGGCCAGAACCGAACTCAATAGCGGTAAGCGTTTCATAGAGACCTCCTCACAGGTTTGACAGCGCCTAGTAAAATCCCCGACAGGATGTCACAGGGCCGATGAAAACCAGATGAAATGGCCATGACTCCGGTAGGATCGGCTTCGTTGTGGATAACGCTGGTGCCATGCGAGTCCTGCTAGTAGAAGACGAAGAAGACCTGGGGCTGGCCATTAAGCAAGTGCTCGTCGGCGAAAAGTACGTCGTGGATTGGGTCACCGATGGGGCACAGGCGTGGCACTGCCTAGAGAGCCAATGGACGGATTACACCGTGGCGATTTTCGACTGGTTGCTGCCAGAACTCTCCGGGCTGGAGCTGTGCCAGCGACTCAGAGCCCGCCAAAATCCGCTGCCGGTGCTAATGCTAACGGCGCTGGGGCAACCCGAAAACCGCATTGCCGGACTGGATGCCGGGGCTGACGATTATTTGGTAAAACCCTTCGTCATGGCGGAACTGCTGGCGCGACTGCGGGCCTTACAGCGGCGATCGCCTCAGCTCAAACCCCAGCAATTGACCGTCGGAGCCTTTACCCTAAACGATGCCAATAACCGACTGTTGGTGACTCTGCCAGAGCAGCCAGTCCAGGAAATTCCCCTCACCTTGAAAGAGTTTCAGGTCATGGCCTACTTGATGGAAAACGGCGATCGCATCATCCCCGGCAGCAAACTCCGCTCCCAACTGTGGGATTTGGACGAAGAACCCATCAGTAATGTGGTGGCCGCCCAGGTGCGCCTGCTACGCCGTAAATTTGCCCGCTACGGCTGCGATTGCCCGATCGAAACAGTGCCGGGGCAGGGGTATCGCTTCCAGACAGCACCATGAATAGTCAGCAGCTCTTTCGCCGCAGTCGCCTGCGGTTAGCGGCCTGGTATGCCCTGGTGATGGGCGGCATTTTAAGCCTATCGGGGTTGGGGGTGGCCCATGTGTTGTTGCAGGCCAACTGGGCCGCCTTAGAGCGAGAAATTGAATCTATCGCCGGAACGCTCCACGATAGCCTGGAGCCGATGCTGCCCCCCGCAGCAGATCCGACGGAGGTCCTGCAACAGATTTTGCCTGACCTGTGCCTTGTGGATCAGCCCTGTGAACCCAATCTGTCCCTGATTCAACGCCATACCCTGGGAATTAGCGATCGCTCCACCTACTACATTCGCCTATTCGACAACCAGGGGAATCTGCTGGCCTTTTCCTCCAATCAGCCGGAACCGCTCTCCGCCAACCTCAATCAGGACATCTGGCAAACCCTCCAGACCCAATCGGGCAGCCGTTACCACCAGTTCACCACCACTCTCCACTGTCGAGTAACAGAATAATTGGCATCTTAACAAATTCATGTCGCTAGCCGCTGAAACCCTAAAACCTCTTCACAGCAACGGTTTCAGGGTTTCCAGCCCTTCACCTGCCCGCATAATCGACTAACAACATTTTTGTCATTTCTTTGAAAGCTAACAAATTAGCTGTCGCATTCTTGGGGGCTGTCAAATAGGTCTTTAACGCAGTAAGTGTCGCCCATTGGCGAAGATGATGTGCTAAAACTTCCGCAAAACGGCATTTACGGAGCTTTTAACAAATTGGTTGACATGTTTTGGCCTTTGCAGTACAAACAAACCATCCTGATTGGAAAGCTCTTAATGCAAGGCCAAGAGTTGATTGAACTCGCTTCTGCCGAGGCGAAGCTTAAACTGGAGATTGTTGAAAAGCTTTCTGAGCCCTGCGATCGCGAAACCTACGGCAATCGCCTGCGTTCTGCGGCAGACAAGCTGAACTGCTCGGTTCGCACAGTTCAACGGTTGATGAAGAAATGGGAAGAGGAAGGGCTTCATGCCTTGATCGAATCAGGTAGGAAAGATAAGGGCGAGCCCCGAATCCCCCAAAAGTGGCAGGATTTTATTAAAAAGGCTTATGGCGACGGTAAGTGCACACCAGCCCAAGTATTTACCAAGGTACAGCAGAAAGCTAGGGAAGATGGACTAAAGTCTTATCCAAGCCATATGACTGTATACCGAATTCTAAAGCCTCTGATTGAGGCTAAGGAAGACAAGAGCAGTATCCGCAATGTGGGCTGGAAAGGAGGCCGTCTAGCCCTCAAGACTCGAGATGGAGAGATTCTTGAGATTGAATACAGTAACCAGGTTTGGCAATGTGACCACACCCCTGCGGATATTCTGCTGGTTGATAAGCATGGACACCCTATGGGACGTCCTTGGCTGACCACTGTAGTTGATACCTACTCCCGTGCCATTGTGGGATTTAACCTTGGGTATGATGCACCCAGTTCCAGGGTTGTAGCTCTGGCCCTACGTCATGCGATTCTGCCAAAGCAGTATGGGCCTGAGTACAAGCTATACGAGGAATGGCCTACGCGTGGGCTTCCTGAGCAATTTTTTACTGATGGAGGCAAGGACTTTCGCTCCAATCACCTCCAGCAGATTGGGGCTCAACTAGGATTTACCTGTCACTTGCGCGATCGCCCTTCAGAGGGTGGCATTGTTGAGCGACCCTTTGGTGCTTTCAATACTGGGTTCTTTGCAACCTTGCCAGGGTATACCGGCTCGAATGTACAAGAACGTCCTCCTGAGGCGGAGAAAGAAGCAAGCTTGACTTTGCAAGATCTTGAGAGGCTCTTTGTTGCCTACATTGTCAATACCCATAACCAAAAGCTCGATGCTCGGATGAGAAATCAAAACCGCATTTCTCGTTGGGAGTCTGGTTTAGTCAGGCAGCCAAAAGCTATCGCTGAACGAGAGCTAGACATCTGCTTAATGAAGCAGACTCGGCGAACGATCTATCGCGGCGGATATTTGCAGTTTGAGAACCTGAGCTACTGGGGAGAGACATTACCAGCACACGCTGGGGAAAATATCACCCTACGTTATGACCCTAGGTAAGTGTCCCAGGGTCTATCCAGGCTTAATAGCTAGGATCGTGGTTGATGGAACATCTGCATCCAAC
>JAQCKL010000518.1 GCA_027592485.1 Cyanobacteriota bacterium | reverse complement strand
AAGCCGCCGCCCTTGAACGTCTTCAGGCGTGTCCGGGCAGGGTAGGTTTACCCGATCGCAGCACTCTGAGACGGCTTTACTGTGAAGCGTCACTGAGCGATCTCAGCTGCCCGATCGCCCTCAAAATCGCCTCCCGATTGTGTTTGGCCTGCATCCAACCCGGTAAACGAGACACCAAACTGCGATTGACCCACCCCCCCTGCGGATCAGCCGATCGCCCCCGCAAATCAGCCCCAACAAACGCCGCTAACCAGTCCAAATGATCCCGGTTGTAGGCCCAGAGAACATCACCACAGCAAGGGGTTTGTAGCCAGAGCGGGCAGTGAAAATAGGGATCAACTGCATCTCTGGGCTCGTAACGAATGGTCCGCGCCGTCCACGATTTCAGTGCTCCACAATGTAAGCAGGCCAGACGGCGAGGGGCGAAAGCATCAACCGGTCCCGGTTCCACCCGATAAACCCTGGCCTGGGCCGCACAGCGCGGGCACCGCACCCAAATCTGATCCTGAAAATCTGCGAGGGTTTGGCGATCGCCCCCAAACCGGCTCACCCTAATCGATCTCGCTCATGCGACGGATCTTCAAGATATCCGTCATCTTGCGAATTTGACTAAAGGTTTGGTCCAGGTGGGCATGATCGCGCACATCTAAACCCAGATCAATCTCGGCAATTTGCCCTGGGAACGTTTTGACCTGGGCCTTGTGGACATTGATTTGCAAATCGGACAGGTGGAACAAAATGTCCTTGAGGACGCCGACCCGGTCAATCACTTCAATTTTGATTTGCACCGGATAGGTGGGCAGGCGGTGGCCATTGCGGCCTTCCCCTGAATTCCAATTGACAGGCACGAGGCGATCGCCCGGCACAGTGGTCAAATTGGGACAACCCTGGCGATGGATGGCAATACCCCGGCTACCCAAGGACACCGCCCCAATGATCGCTTCCCCAGGCAAAGGTGTACAACAACCGGCAATGTGATGGAGCAACCCTTCGACCCCCAGAATCGGGGATTTTGAGTCGTGCTCGGAGGGTTTAGACGGATTGCTAATCACCTCTGCCAAAAAGGCATCGGCATGCTCTAGATCATCTCGATGGGTGGTTTCTAAGGGCTGCTGCGCCTTGACCGCCTCCCGTAGCCGGTTAACCACCAAATTGAGGGTGACCTCGCCGTAGCCCAGACCCGCTAGCAAATCATCCACATTCGGGTAATTACAGCGCTCGGCCACCGCCTGGGCTGGCTCCGACTTGAGCAAAGATTCAAACCCATTTTTGCCCAGCTCTTTTTCCAGCAGATCCCGGCCCCGGTTAATGTTGTCGTCCCGGTGCGATCGCTTATACCATTGCCGAATCCGGTTTTTGGCCCCCGCAGTTACCACATAATTGAGCCAATCCAGACTGGGATGGCTGTTCTTTTGGGTAATGATTTCGACAATGTCCCCATTTTGCAAAGGGGTGTCTAGGGTGACCATGCGGCCATTCACCCGTGCCCCGGCACAGTGGTTGCCCACCTCCGTGTGGATGCGATAGGCAAAGTCAACGGGGGTCGCGTCTCGGGTTAGGGAAATTACATCGCCGCCGGGCGTGAATACATAGACCGCCTCATCAAAGAGATTGCCTTTGACATCCTCCATGAACTCGCGGGCGTCATTGAGGTCGCTCTGCCAATCCAGCAGTTGCCGCAGCCAGGTAAATTTCTCGTCGTTGGCCGACAACTGGGTATTCTTGGACCCCCCCGACTCCTTATATTTCCAATGGGCGGCGATGCCGTACTCAGCGATGTGGTGCATCTCTAGGGTGCGAATTTGCATCTCAATGGGGCGACCATGGCTGCCGAGCACCACCGTATGGAGAGACTGGTAGCGGTTGGGCTTAGGCAAGCCAATGTAATCCTTGAAGCGCCCTGGAATCGGTTTGAACGCGTCGTGGACAATGGCGAGGGCTCGGTAGCAGTCATCCTTGGCGGGCACAATCACCCGCACCGCCGCGATGTCGTAAATTTCATCGAAGCGCTTTTGCTGGCGCTCCATTTTGCGATAGATGCTGTACAGGTGCTTGGGCCGTCCACTCACCTCATTGACGGCAATGCCCAACTCTTCTAGCCGCTGCCGTAAGGTCGTGGCCACCAGTTGTAGCCGGGTTTCGCGGTCGGTCCGCTTTTCGGACACACAGTCTTGGACCTCCCGGTAGGCCTCGGGCTCTAGATATTTAAAACAGAGATCCTCCAATTCCCATTTAAAGCGTCCGATCCCCAGGCGATTGGCGAGGGGGGCAAAGATTTCCAGGGTTTCTTGGGCAATGCGTCGCTGTTTCTCGGGCTTGAGATGTTGCAGGGTCCGCATGTTGTGGAGGCGATCGGCCAGCTTTACCACAATCACCCGCACGTCCTGGGCCATGGACAAAAACATCCGCCGGAAGTTCTCGGCCTGACGCTCGGTCTTGCTATGAAAATTGAACTTCGACAGCTTGGTGACCCCTTCCACCAGCCGCCGCACCTCTTCTCCAAAATGCGCTTCGATTTCCTCGGGGGTGACTTCGGTGTCTTCGACCACATCGTGGAGAAACCCCGCCGCAATCATGGCGCTGTCTCCCCCTAAATCCCGCAAGAGATTGGCCACTTCAATGGGATGACCAATGTAGGCTTCGCCTGAGGCGCGGCGTTGTCCCTTATGCAAGGCATAGGCAAATTCAAAGGCTTTGCCCACCAGTTGACTGTTGGATCGATCTGTTAAAGGTTCCTGGTCTTCAGCCGGGGTGCTGTGGGTGCGCAAACAGGTTGCCAACCAATCGGGAACGCTGCAATCGTTAGGGAGGGGGGAAGTCATGGTAGGCAGATTAACCATTGGAGAAGATCACGATATAGGAGGACTTTGGTGAGAGTGGATCTCCAAAAAATGCCAGCTACGACAATGGCGCTAGCCCGCTGCCATCGGCATCCTGACTAGTCAGTTATAAAATTTAGCGGGGAAATAAAAAGCAGTGGTTGCAAGGGCCAGTCAGAGGGGAATCATCCCCCTGAGAAGTCGGTATTCTAAAGCACCAGAGAGTCTCTACACAAATGGAAGGCCCGTAACGGTTTGGCGCAAACCGATAAATATAGTGCTGGCCCCATTGCTGAGAACACCTCGGATCGCTTTGATCCTTAACGCAGCAACAAAGGGACTCGCAGTCTTGTTCTAATATCAAGTTCGGTTAATCACCCATGTCAGCGGCACGGCTCCGCCAGCGGAATGACCCAGTATGAATATTTAGGCGGATCTTGTATAACCGGACTGGCGACTGCAATACAACCCCAAACAACCTCGACTTAGATTAATAACTATAAACAATTTAGGGTATCTCTTGACAGCAACGGCAGGAAATGTTCACTAGTGTCCTGGGCGGTGGGTAGAGACCCTGATCCAAGGATCTGATGGCATCAGTCTGACCCGATGGCGAGGGGGGTGCATCCCACTTGTGTCATCCTGAGCGCAACGGAGTGTAGCGAAGGATCTCAGTCCTCGGGCAAGAT